>DATCIV010000067.1:0-2834 GCA_036507575.1 Candidatus Bipolaricaulota bacterium
CCCTAGCCTTTTCCCAACGCGCATGCTTTTCAGGCAACGCGCCGAAGTTGAACGGGATGCCGTGATCGTGCACATCGTGCTTGCTCATGTTCCCCTTCCCTGCTGCTGGGTCCGTTTGCTGGTTTCGGATAAGAAAGAAACGCAGAACAGATCTCATTTAACAATGGAAAGCCATCCTCCTGTCCCCGATGGTCGCGAAGCGTGGACATAGTAGCGAAGCTGCGCGGCATCTTCAAGACCGCGCGCAAGGTTGCGCGCACGATTGCTTGTCCGTATGGCGCTGGTTCTGTATAGTTGGCCCACATAAAAACCCCAATACGAAAGGCTGGATCATGAAAGCAAGGCAGCAGGATTACTTGAAAAAGACGGTGGAGCACATCGACCCGCGCTCCTTCAATGCGGTCTCGCTGGTGGAGGCCATGGGTCACACCGCGTTTCAAGCTCGCAACCTGGCGCGGGCCGCGCACATCTATCACCAGATGCTGCAGGACCAGGGTTGCACGATCATCCTGTGCCTGGCCGGCTCACTGATCAGCGCGGGCCTGAAGAAGGCGATCTACGAGCTGGTGGCCAACCAGATGGTGGACGCCATCGTCTCCACCGGCGCCAACATCGTGGACCAGGACTTTTTTGAAGGGTTGGGGTATCGCCATTACGTCGGCACCCCCTTCGTGGACGACAACGAACTGCGCGATCTGCACATCGACCGCATCTACGACACCTACATCAACGAGGACGAGCTGCGCGCCTGCGATCACACCGTCGCTCAAATCGCCGACGGCCTGGAGCCCAAGCCCTATTCTTCCCAAGAATTCATCCAGCAGATGGGCAAATGGCTGGTGGAGCAGGGCAAAGGGGCGGACTCCATCGTGCGGATTTGTTACGAGAAGGCGGTGCCCATCTTCGTGCCCGCCTTCTCGGACTGCAGCGCGGGCTTTGGGCTGGTGTGCCACCAGTGGAAGCGCGCCTCGGGGGGCAAGGTCTCGATCGACTCGGCCAAGGATTTTCTGGATCTGACCCGCATCAAGGTCAACTCCAAGGACACCGGACTGCTCATGATCGGCGGCGGCGTGCCCAAGAACTTCGCCCAGGACATCGTCGTGGCGGCCGAGATCCTGGGGTATGAGGCCCCCATGCACAAGTACGCTATTCAGATCACCGTGGCCGACGAGCGCGACGGCGCGCTATCGGGCTCCACGTTGAAGGAGGCGAGCTCCTGGGGCAAAGTGTCTCAGAGCCTCGAGCAGATGGTCTTTGCCGAGGCCACGCTGGCCTTCCCGCTGCTGGCCAGCTACGCCTATCACCAGGGCGCCTGGAAGCAACGCAAGGCTCAACGTTGGAGCGATCAGCTCGAGCAAGTGAGCGTCCCTCGTTGATCTAGCCCGCTACAGGTCCGCGCAAACGCAAGTGGTAATGCAGAAAACCCCCATTATTTGGGCATTGTTCGAAGTGGGATATGTCATCCCATGTGCTTGACAAACACCGGTGAACGTGCTAGCCTCCGAAGGAGGAGGACGTCATGCTGGGCCTTTACAAGCAGATACGCGCACACTGGACCTGGACGCTTGATCCGCGGGTCGTGCGCGTACAGCCCCCTCCACGTTGTCCTTAGCAGCTGATCCTTCTTCTTTAAACAAGAAACGCTTTTCAAAAGCAGCCCTTTCGCGCAGCGCTGTTTTTCTAATCCATTTCTTTGCTTTAATAGAGAAAGACCAGGGCCTTTGCCTGGCAAAGGCTGCCTTTGGGTCGCAAAGACCGGGGGTGTCACCATCACGGGCGCGCAAGCGGTCCGCATCGGTAATCAGTCAAAAGGAGTTGCGTCATGGAGATTCGCTATTCGGAAGGACTCCTGGAGGCATACGAGCATCGCACGCCGGGTTCGGCGAAGCTGAATGAGCAGGCCAGGCAACTGCTGCCTTCCGGTGTGGGCAGCAACATCCGCTATTATGAGCCCTATCCATTGGCCATCAAGAAGGCCCAGGGCAGCCGCGTCTGGGACGTTGATGGCAACGAATACGTGGACTTCAGCATGAACATGGGCGCCCAGCTGGTGGGCCACGCCCATCCCAAGATCGTGCAAGCCATCAGCCGACAGGCGGCTCAAGGGACGCTGTTCACCATGCCCCACCCGTTGGAAAGGGAAGTGGCTATACAGATCAACCATCGCTTCCCCGTCATCGAGCAGGTGCGCTTCACCAACTCGGGCACCGAAGCCACCATGCACGCCATGCGGCTTGCCCGCGGCTACACCGGTCAGGACAAGATCATCAAGATCGAAGGCTGCTACCACGGAGCGCACGATGACGTGCTCATCAGCGTCAAGCCGGAGCACATCGGTCGCTCCGGCCACCCGCGCTACCCGACCACGGTGTTCAGCTCGCGCGGCATCCCCGACAGCAAGTTCGAGGAGATCCTGGTAGCCCCCTTCAACGACCTGCAGGCCATCCGCGGCCTGTTGGAGGAGAACTTCAACGATATCGCGGCCATCATCCTGGAGCCGGTGATGATGAACGCCAAGATCATCCTGCCCGAGGCGGGGTATCTGCAAGGGTTGCGCGATCTGGCCACGGAGTACAACACCGTGCTCATCTTCGACGAGGTGAAGACCGGTTGCAAGATCGCACCGGGCGGCGCCTGCGAGTACTTTGGCGTCCAGCCCGACCTGGTGTGCCTGGCAAAGGCCATCGGCGGCGGCCTGCCGCTGGGAGCGTTCGGGGGCCGAGCCGACATCATGGCCGAGATCGCCGAGGGGCGCGTGCTGCACGCCGGCACGTACAACACCAACCCGCTGGTGATGAAGGCCAGCCTGGTGACGCTGCGCGACCTGCTCACCG
>DATCIV010000068.1:0-3757 GCA_036507575.1 Candidatus Bipolaricaulota bacterium
TGGGAAGCGGTGTTCGAGCCGGACTTCATCATCCCCGACGACGGCAGCGAAGTGTTTCAGGTGGCGGTTCGCGTCAACGATACCACCCTGCTAGAGGATGAATCGCAGAACCACACGCTGCTGCTGCGGGCCACCGTGCAAGTGGAGGAGATCGTGGGCAGCCCGCCCTCGCCCACCAAGTTCATCGAGCGCGTGACGGATTCCTCGACCGAGCTCATCTGGAACGGCGGCATCAACAGCTGGACCGAAGACTCCTATGCGATTAATCCGTTGATGCCCGGCGAAAAAGGCGTGGTCAGCCGCTTCACGATCTGCGACTGGGACGCAAACGAGTACCAGCTGATCATCAATCGCTTCTGGGTCAAGCAAGACGAGCCCGGCACGGCGACCAGTTCCGACGTGGTCAGCCTGGACCTCTATCGCGTCGAAGGGTTCACGCGCAGCCTGCTGGCTTCGCGCACCCCGGACGGCGATTTTCACCGCAGCAGCGGCGCCGCCAACGGCATGCCCCTGCCCGGCGGCAACGCCGACGACAACGTGGACGACCCTCGCTTTGCGTTGACCGTCCCGGACGACACGTGCTACACCTTTGAGTTGGAAGCCCAGGTGTCCCAGTTCGCCTTCAAGGGGCACATCATCAAGCCCCGCATCCAAATCAGCAGCGAGGAACCGCGCGGCACCCCCATCAACGACACCGTGAACCCCGAGATCGTCACCGGCGTGGGCACCATCATCGGCAAGGGCTTGATTTCCATCCCCGACGTGCGATTGATCGGCAAGCCCGGCAACGTCCCCCTGAGGGTGGAAGGGGTGCAGCTTCCCGGCTTTGGCACGTTGCAAGTGGGCCCCTGGGGCAAGCTGCAGTACAACCCCAACGTCGTGCAGATCAAGTCCATCACGGGCATGGACCCGTACGTGGTGGACGCCACCGAGATTGACAACCGCAGCGGCGAAGCCCGCTTTACGGTGCGCCTGGACCCGCTGAAAGGCAACCCCTTCCTGACCTCATTCCAGGAAGGAACGGTGGCCTACATCCGGGTGGAGCCCATCGGCCCGCCGGGGTCGAAGTTCCGCTGGACGCTGACCTACGATTGCTTCGAGCTGGTCACGCAGATGAACTGTCTGCCCACGGGCTTCCCGTACCCGAATACGCCCAACCAAAATCCAAACAACGACATCTCCGTGCAGACCGGCACCCTGACGCTGGTGTACCCCGGAGACGTGGACCTGGACGGCCAACCCACCGTCAGCGACGCGGTGAAAGTCGCTACCGCCATCTTGCCCTGCTCCAACGGGCCAAACCCCACCTTGCCGTCGCCGGACGACAGCCCGCCGCCCACAAGCGGGGTGTTTGACCCCACCAACACCACGGCCAACCTCATCCTCACCGACGAGCAAAAGAGCATCGGCGACGTGGCCAGCCCCTTTGCCGCGGAGGATGAGATCCCCGATTGCGACACCTTGACCTCGGCCGACGTGCGCGAGATCGCGCGGCTGGCCATCAACTTCGGCGAGGAGCCCGCGCCCCGGCCCATCGGCAGCGCTGTCTCTGGCGCAATCGAGAAACCTTGGTACGGCTTCCTGAGCGACCTGTGGGATTGGCTGACCAACGCTTCTTCGAAGGTGGCGGCATTGAACCTGGAGTTCAACGACGCCGCGCAGAGCCTGGACGTCGGTTTCGACGTGCCCGGCTCCGCCTTGGGCGGCATCCAGGGCTGGTTGTCCTTCGACCCGACCTTGATGCAGGTGGAGAATCTTGCCGGCTTGGGCGGCTACGAAGTGATGGCCGCAAAAATCAACAACTTCAGCGGCGAGGTGCGCTTCGTCGTGCTGGCTCCACGTGGCTATGGCAGCACGCAGGGCACGGCCTTGCGCCTGAACGTCAGCGGAACGGGCCCGGCCCTTGCCGCCTCGCTCCACGTGCAATACCTGATTGACGAAGACGGCGCCGACATCCCCTTCCTGCTCGAGCAGAGTCAGCAGTACGCCTTCGACCCCAACGCGCTGCGGCTGACTGCAGCGCAGGCCCTGTCCCAAGGCAACGGCAGCTTCCGCTTCCAGGCGCTTGGCAGCGGCATCACGGCCGTACAGGTCCAGATCTACGACCTGGCCGGCGGCGCGGTGTTCGACCAGGAAGTTTCAGGTAACGCGCTCACGTTTAATGGCTTAAGCCACAATGGAAAACCGTTGGCCAACGGGGTCTACCTCTATGTGCTCACGGCCAAAGGGGCGCATGGAGCAACGATGAGAACGGATGTGAAAAAGCTTGTGATCCTCCGTTGATCCACAAGTGGAAAGACCCTCTTCCGGGGAAACCCGGAGGGGGGTTTTTTCTTTTTTGGCGCCTTTGACGTAATCCCCATCGCCTCCTTTTTCAACCCTTCGTAACGCCGATCACGAAAAAACGTCGTTTCCGCGTGACCGCAACCACTTACTTCAGGACGCTTGTCTTCAACAATGGGGACAAGTTCCAAAAAAACGAAGGACAAGAGGTGATCAACGTACCCCGAGCAAGGCGTTTGCACTTAACGGAAAAAGCGTTCTGCAAGAAGGAAAAAAGGAGGATCAACTGCTATGAAGCTTAGAATCTTGACGCTGGCCAGCGTGGTGTTGCTGGCGTGGCTCATTGTCCTGCCCGCTCACGGTCAGGTGAGGTTAGAGGACCTTGCCTTTCAGAATAAACCCCTGGAACCCGGAGCAGGCGTAGAAATGGCCGAGGCAACCCAGACGGGCTCTGCCACGCTGGGCGACGGGATCATCATCTTCAAGTTCCGCGTCACCGACATCGACCCCATCGCCGACGACAACAGCGACGTGGCCATCACCTGCATCCTCATCCAGAACCTCGGCACCGCCACCGGCGGCAGCGAACTCGATCCGGATGCCGACATCGTCCAGGTCATGTTGTTGGACCAGGACACCAACGCCGTCCCCGCGGTTGCCAACCCCGCAGAGCCCGCTGCCACAGGCGAAACGGACCCTGACGACGGTTGCGCGTCCATGGCGGCCACCACCAGCGGAGGCGACGGCTTCGGCTCCGGCAGCCACGCCCAAATCCCCTGGGAGGTCTTCTTCGACCTCACCGAGGATAACGGCGGCTTCATCATCCCCGACGACGGCAGCGAGCTGTTCCAGGTCGCCGTGCGCACCAACGACACCATTGATTTGGCCGACGACTCTCAGAACCATACCCTGATCCTGCGCGCCACCCTGCAGATTCGAGAGCGCGTGGGCAGCCCTCCCTTTGAGACGGTCTTTGTGGACCCGGTCACGGATTTGGCTCCCGAAGTGGTCTGGAACGGCGGCATCAACCGCTTCACCGAGGACACCTGGGTCGTCAACCCCATCATGCCCGGCGACACCGGCGTGGTCAGCCGCTTCACCGTCTGCGACTGGGACTCCAACAACAACCAGCTCATCCTGAGGCGTTTCTACGTGCGCCAGGACGAGGTGGGCACTGCCTTGAGCACGGACATCGTGAGCCTGGACCTGTACCGCGTGGAGGGCTTCACCCGCACGCTGGTCGCCTCCCGCACGCCCGACGCCACCTTCGAGCGCGGCGGCGGCGGTCCGGAGGAGCTGGCCATTCCCGGCTCGGCTCCCACTGCGATTACCATTCCCGACGACACGTGCATGACGTTCGAGCTGGAGGCGCAGGTGTCTCAGTTCGCCTTCAAGGGCCACGTCATCTCCCCGCGCATCTCCATCAGCGCCGACGAGCCGAGCAGCTTCACCATCAACGCAGATGCGGAGCCCG
>DATCIV010000069.1:0-3328 GCA_036507575.1 Candidatus Bipolaricaulota bacterium
GGTGAAACCACCATCGAGCTGGGCGTCGTGTTCTAAAGTCACTTTACTTTAGACATGGAAAGGGGCTTCGGATCCTTCGAAGCCCCTTTTGTTTTCACATCCATACTTCAAGAATCGGAGCGGTTGTAGGGCTGGCTCTGCCAGCCAGCATCCGGGAAGGCCGGCACAGCCGGCCCTACAGGACCGGATTTCCGCTTTCTCGGTGATAGGCCCGGAAATCATCGGAAGAAAAGAAAGGGGGCGAGGTGACCTCGCCCCTACATGAAGAATTCCTGTGGTGGAGATAAGGGGGCTCGAACCCCTGACCTCTCGGATGCCATCCGAGCGCTCTCCCAAACTGAGCTATATCCCCAAGACGGGCACAGTATAACTGCCACGCCAAGGCGATTCAACACGGACGCAGTTGTCAACGATTGAGGTGTAATACTGTTTCGTGTTCTTGTAGGGGCGCGATGAATCGCGCCCTTGGGCTCCATAAATGGAGCCCCTACAGGTAACATCGGGTCATGTTCAACTGAAATGAGAGATTAAGGTTGCTTTGATGCCAGGATGCGGTTCCCAAACTGGAAAGCCGCCTCCACCGCCTGCAGCGACGTCGCCAGGTCTGGGCTGGCAAGCGCCGCGGAAAAGGAGGCCGCCGTCTGCGCTCCGCCGATGCGCATCAGCGCAGAGAACGCCGCTGCGCGCGTGCGCCGATCCCGATTCGTCAGCTCGTCGTTGAACGACGAGAAATCCTCGGGACGCGCCCAGGGAGCAAGCCCTTCAAACGCCATGCGGCGCAACAGCCGGTGCGCATCGGGCGCGGTAAAGGGCAGGAGGGTGGCGCGCGCAAATTCCCCCTTGACCTGCGCCAGCGTCGCCAGCCCGATGGCTTGAACGAAGGCGTTGTCGCTGCCCAGCAACACGTCCAACACCTGGGGAGCCGCCTGGGCCACTTGGACCGCCACTTCGATGAGCTGCTCCTCGGCAAAGGCAAACACGAAGGGCAGCACGTCCTCCAACGCAGCAAGCGAATTTTCTAACAAACTCACTGCCAGATCTCCCTGGCCCAGCTTGGCCAGCGCCGACAAGGTGGCAAGCGCCAGCCCGCTGCACGCCTGGGGATCACACGTCGTCAGGTAGTTTCCCAACGCAAAGGTGCGCACCGCTTCGCCTGCATCGGGATCGTCCATCAGCGCCAAGCTCGACACGGCTGCCTGGCGCACGTTGGGGTCGGGATCCACGTTGAGGGCGTCGATTAGAGAAGGAAGGCTCCGCTCCCCCAGCGCGCCAAGCGCTGCGGCGGCCGCTGCGCGGACCTCGGCAGAATCTTCATGGTTCAACACCTGCGTCAGGGCAAACAACGCCTGGGTGTTTTTCAATCGGCCCAGCGCACCCAGCGCGCCCACCTGCAGGGCTTCGGAATCGTTGTTCAAAACGGCGATCAAGGCGGGCACCGCCCTTTGCACGCCCAACGTGCCCAGCGAGAAGGCGGCCGCTCCCCGCACGAAGGGGTCCTCGTTATCATTTTGCAGCACATCCATCATCAAGCCAACGGCCGCCTGGCTTTGCAGCCGGCCCAGGGCCTTGAGCATGGCCGCCCGCTCGACGAGGTTGTAGCCCCGGTCGGGAAAAGCGCGTATGAAGGCGGATTCGAGTGTGTCATGGAACGCCGTTGGCAACGCCGCAAAGCCGGCAGCCTCTTGCAAGGACAGGGCCGCTGCGGACAGGGTGTCGCTGTGGGCCAGCAACGTGCCCAGCACGTCCGTCTGGCTGGGATCCGTCTGCAACAAGGACACGCCCGCAGCCCAGCGCACACTGTCGATGGGGTCGCTCAGCGCGGCCTGGCGCAGGGAAAAGGCCGCCTCGGGCGCCCGATAGCGTCCCAACCCCTCGGCGATCGCCCGGCGCACCGAGGCAAACCGGTCGCCCAGCAACAGCCCCGTCAGCAAGGGCATGGCCGTGCGGTCCGCGTTCTTGACCAGCGCGGTGGCGGCGCCCAAGCGATCGGCCTCGCTGCGCGTGGGGTCGAGCAAGACCATGGCGACCGTCTGCAGCGCTTCCAGTTGCAACGCGCGCGCCTGATCGGTCGCGGGGGGAGGAGGCGATGCCTGTCCCCACGCGAGGACAGGCATCCCAACAACTAAGGAGGTTACAATCAAACTCAACAGCCGGCGCATGTCAAGCTCCCAGCTTGGTCGGGTCGAACATCTCGGCGGGCAGCGCCTTGTTCTCGATATTGGTGATGATCATCAACGTCTGGTTCACCGGCACGATCTGGTTGTCCAATAGCTGGCGCACGAAATAGGGCCGACCGTCGGCGGTTGTACCGTATTCCTCGAAGGTGTTGAAGTGCAGCAGGTCGCCGCTCTCGTCGAACAGCTCCAAGGTCTTGGGTTGCAACGTCTGCGCATCGGCGACCACGCGCGCCTGCTGGAATGCCACGCTGGGGCGATTGGCCTTCAGGCTCACCTCGAGGACGGGTGCGCCATCTTTCTCATATTCCTTGCGCTCGGTGATGGAGTAATCGTAGGAGAAACCGATGCCGACCACTTCGACCACGGTAGCGTCCCCGAACACCTCGAAGCGGCCGTTGACCTTCAGCGGGGAAACCAAGTCCGGGTTCCAGAAGTAGATCTCATCTGCCCCCGGTTGGCTGCCGCCGACGATGATGAAGACATCGCCCTTCAGCTCATCCGGCGTCAGGTAGTCAATGCGCCCACGGAAACCTTCCTCTGTGAACAGGAACGAGACCTGGACCGTGGCCTGCTTGGAGCCGTCTGGCCGCTCAGCCAGGATCTCGGTGGTGAACGTGGTCCCCGGCAGCTCCTGGTTGAAGTAGCCGGCAAAGCGCTGGAAATCCATCGTCCCCAGCAGCTCCTCGTCGGTCATGGTGTTCTGCGCCACCGAGCCGACGGTCCAACCCAGCAACAGCAACAGCGACAAAGCGATCCATTTCTTCATGTGCACTCCTTTACTGAGCATTGTAACCAGATTTTTATTTTCTCGCGCATAGCAGAACTCTGGATAATGAGATCTGATGAGGCTTACCGCGCATCTACATGTGGGCCATTTGTTAAGCTGGAGATGCAACGGTCAGTAGAGGCATATTTGGCGTTATTCATAGAAAACGGCCAAGGAGACCGGCCCCGTTCACGGGGCTGGAGGAATTGGCCGCGACCCGACAGGGTCGAAGCCCCTTGACCTTCACCTCGCTTTCGCAGTAGAATTGAGTTCGTGGGATGTTCCCACACTTTCGGTCTTTGACAGCAGGATCGGTATAAGGGTTCTCACTCCGAAACCCTGAGTGAGGTAAAACCGTTCGGGTCGTCTCCCAAGACCGCTGCCT
>DATCIV010000070.1:0-3374 GCA_036507575.1 Candidatus Bipolaricaulota bacterium
GAGGCCGTCAGCGAATTGAGCGTTGCGGGCACGAGCCCTTGGATGCCCTCACCTGCAGCGATCCCCTTCAAAAACCATTGAAGCAATACCCCCAAAGGAACTCCCAGCGACAGCAACGTCACCAGTGCGCAAAAGGCAAACGCAGGCCAGCGCCAGCGCCCCAAGGCCACGGGCTTGGGCGGCGCGCCGGCTCCGGTGCCGCTGCGGTAGTAGGTGGTGCGACCGCGCGCCCGGCGCTCGGCAAGCAGCAGCAGCACGGTGCAGGCCACCAACACCGTGGACAGCGCTGCGGCAAGCGCGCGGTTGATCGTGCCGTATTGCAGATAGATGGCCCAGGTGAAGGTCTTGTAATTGAGCACCGAGACCGCTCCGAAGTCGCTCAAGGTGTACAAAGCCACCAGCAATGCGCCGGCAAGCAGCGCCGGGCGCAGCAGCGGCAGCGTCACCCTAAAAAACGTCTCCAGCGCGCAGTGGCCCAGGCTGCGCGCGCTTTCCTCAAGGCCCGGATCCATGCGCCACAGCGCTGCGCGCAGCGACAATAGCACGTAGGGAAAGCACAGCAGCGACAGCACCAGCCACGCGCCGAAGAAGCCGTAAATGCCGGGCAAGCGCTCGACGCCCAACCCTTGCAGCCACCCTTGCAGCGTCCCCTTCTCCCCCAGGAAGAGCACGAACAGGTACGCTCCCACGTAGCTGGGGATCACCAACGGCAGCGGCGTGACCGCCGACCAAAACCGGCGCAAGGGCAAGTCCGCGCGCACCGTCAGCCAGGCCAACGGCACGGCAAGCGCCACGCTGGATGCGGTCACGGAGGCCACCAACATCGCAGAGTTCCACAGGATCTGCAGATTGCGCGCGCTGCTCAGAAAAGCCCAAGCCGCCTCCCCCAACTCCAGGGTGCGCACCAGCAGGTAGAGCGCGGGCAGACACACGGCCCCCGCCGCAAGCAGCGCGGGCAGCCCGAGGAATAAGGGCGCCCCAGGCCCGCTGCGCGGGCGGTTCAAAGGGGTGGAGGGCGTTGATCGCGTGGCGTCCATATCCTTAAGGGAGCACGCCCACTTCCTGGAGCAGGGTCTGCGTGCCGGCCAGATCCGCCAGGTCCGAAAGCGCAAGGTCCGGCGCGTTGATCTGATCCAGCGGGACCAGCAGACGGTTGGTCTGCACGCCTGCCACTACCGGGTACTCGAACGTGGAGCTGGTGAAGTACTGCTGGGCCACCTGCGACAGCATGAACGCAATGAGCCTCTCAGCCGCTTCGCGGTGCTGTGCCGTCTTCAGGATGCCGGCGCCGGAAACCATCACCAGCGCGCCGGGTCCCCCCGCCCGCGGGTGGTAGTTGCGGGCGGGAAAGCGGTCTCCCTCGGTGGCCAGGAAGCGAAACAGGTAGTAATGGTTGACCATGCCCACGTCGATCTCGCCCTTGCCGACGGCTTCGACTTGTGGCGCGTTGCCGGAGTAGGCCGTGGGCCCGTTGGCCAACACGCCCTCCAGCCACGCGCGCGTTTTCTCTTCGCCCCAGAGGGCGCGCATGCCGGTGACCATCGCTTGGAACGACGCATTGGTGGGCGCCCACCCCAGGCGGCCCTTCCATTTTGGATCAATCAAATCGTAGATGTCGTCGGGCAGCTCGGCTTCGCTGAGCACGTTGGTGTTGTAGACCAGCGTGCGGGCGCGGGCGGAGATGCCGACCCAAAGGCCTTGCGGCGAGCGGAAGGGTTCGGGCGCTTGGTCCAGCACGGTTTGAGGCAAGGGGGCAAGCAACCCCTCCACGGCGCCCAGCCCGCCGGGGTCCTGGGCGTAGAACAGATCTGCGGGCGAGCGTTCGCCCTCCTCAAGCAGGGTGGCCGCAAGCTGCGCCGTGTCGCCGTAGCGCACGTCCACGTTGATCCCGGTGGCAATAGTGAATTGCTGAATGATCGGGCCGACCAGCGACTCGCTGCGCCCCGAGTAAATGACCAGCGTGGTGTCCTGAGCGGCGACGGCGGGGCTCATGTCGGGCAGGGCGGCTGATAAAACGATCAAGGCTGACAACGCAAAAAGCTTGTATTGCATGGCGCTCCTTGTGTGTTTTTCGGTGGTTCAACCTGCAAACGCGCAAAAGCATACTGAATTGGTCCGCTTTTGTCAAGGCAAAATCAATATTTAGGAATAATTCCTATTCCAATCTAAAATTGACAAATCGCACGCCTTGTGCTAGGGTGAATGTTGATTTCAGGAGGGCTCTATGCAGTTTTCCATTTCCTTCCGCTGCCGGCTTCAGGCAGCGAATCGGTTTCAAGCCCTCCAGCTTTAGCGGGCTTTCTTTTCCCATCCGGTGCGCTGGTCTGGCGCTGGGAGGTGGGAATGTCCCCTGAACTTCAAGGCCTGTGACGCCTCACGGCCCAACGTAAGCACCAATTCATCGCAACCGTAGGGCTGGCTCTGCCAGCCGCTTCGAACTCCGCTGGCCGGCACAGCCAGCCCTACGGTAACTGTCCTCGCCCCTTTGGGTGGACGGGGCAACGCTATATGTTCTCAACTTTGGAGGATTGATCCAGATGGTCTTATCTCAAACGATGCAGACGTACCTGTCGCGCACCCCGCGCTCACAGCGCGCCCACCAACGGGCTCAACAGAGCACTCCCCTGGGTGTGCACAGCAACTTCCGCTTTTACGAGCCGTACCCGGTGTTCGTGCAAAAAGCCAACGGAGCGAGGATTTGGGATGTAGACGGCCATGAGTACATTGACTTCGGCATGGGGTTTGGCTGTTTGTTCGTCGGCCACGCCAACCCGGTGGTGCTGAAAGCCGTTCAAGACCAGCTTTCGCAGGGCCTGATGTACGCCATGCCCCATCCCGACGAAGCCGTGCTGGCGCAGGAGCTGCTCAAGCGTTACCCGTTCCTCGAGCGCGTGCGGTTGACCACCTCGGGCACCGAGACCACGATGCACGCCGTGCGCTTGGCGCGCGGGGTGACCGGGCGCCAGGAGATCGTCAAGGTGGCCGGCAGCTATCACGGCCAGCACGACTCGGTGATGGCGTGGGAAAACGATGCAAGCGGCCGGCCCGTGCCCATGTTCGCAGGCATTCTCTCCAAGGCGATCGACGCGCTGCACATCGTGCCCTTCAACGACCTGGAGGCGCTGGAGCGCCTGTTGAGCGAGCGCGCCGACAAGATCGCGGCCGTGATCACCGAGCCGGTGCTGATGAACTACGGCCTGATCCTGCCGCAGCCCGGATACTTGCAGGGGCTGCAAGCGGTGTGCAATCGGTACGGCGTGCTGCTGATCTTCGACGAGGTCAAGACCGGCGTCAAGCTGGCGCCCGGCGGCGCGTGCCAGTACTACGACGTGCAACCGGACGTCGTGTGCCTGGCCAAAGCCATCGGCGGGGGC
>DATCIV010000071.1:0-5865 GCA_036507575.1 Candidatus Bipolaricaulota bacterium
ACTCGTCCTTCTCGAAGCGTTCCTGTTGGGTGGCGATCCACTGCTCGGCCGCGCCGTCCGGATAAGGGTGGGGGATGGTCAGCGTGGTGCGCGCGATGTCCTTGTCGCCGGCCAGCTGCTGCACGCGCGGGGCATCCTCAAGGGTCAGGGGCCGCAAACAAAGGCGGCCGGTGTGCAGGGTGGGGCGGGTTTTCATGGGCGTCACCGCCGTGGATTATACCTGCGCACCCCGCGCCCACAATGCCTTGCCCTTTCCGTTTGTTGCCCAGGGCGTTCTGTGATAAAGTCAGTCGTAAAGAAACTCGTTTTATCATGGTTTGACGCCAGCGAAGGGAGCGCATCATGAACCAAAAACGCAGCAATCAACCGCTCATCATCGGCGTGATCGTGATTCTATTGATCGCAGGGGGCGTGTTCCTGTACACCTCTCAGAACCAGCAGCCGCCCGCCTCCACCAGCGATCAGGGCACCACGACCACCACAGGGACCTCCACCACGCCAACGACGCCGCCCCAGACGACCACGCCGCCAAGCACCGCCACGGACACCGGCACCACATCCACAGGCACACCCACGACCTCGACCACGGATACTTCCACAAGCACTTCCACCACGCCCTCCCCGGTCCGCGCCGGCGAGATTCCTCCGAATCCCAAGGTGCTGGAAGCGGCGTTCGGCCTGACCCAAACCGGCATCCCCGGCGGCAAGATCGTGGTGGCGACCATCTCGGGCCCCAAGACCCTCAACGACCTGGTGGGCCAGGAAACCTCCACCACCGACGTGACCAACCTGATGAACTCCGCGCTGGTTGAGGTCAACCCCGTGACCTTCGAGATCGAGCCGGCGCTGGCCACGCACTGGGATCTGTCGGGCGACTACAAGACCGTGACCTTCCACCTGCGCCAAGGGGTGAAGTTCTCGGATGGAGAACCGTTCACCGCCGACGACGTGGTCTTCACCTTCAACGACCTGATCTTCAACGACAGCGTCAACAACAGCACGCGCGACCTGCTACAAATCAACGGCCAGCCGATCGGGGTGGAGAAGGTGGACGATTACACCGTCAAGGTGACCATGGCCGAGCCCTTCCGCCCCCTGTTGCGCGCGATCGGCGCCAACATCTACCCCAAGCACCTGCTTGCCGACAAGGTGGCCAAGCTCAACCCCGGCGTTTCCGGCGCGATGGAGACCGTCAAGCGGGCGCTGGAGAGCAACCGCGAGGCGCTCGAGGCGCTGGGCGTGGAGGCTGTGCAGGCGCTGGACTGGGCCCTTGGCGACCTGGCCAAGGCAGTCGAGGCCAAGGACGCCACAGCGGCCACCGCCGCCGCCGAGGCCATCAAGTCGTCGCTTCAAGCTCTGGTAACACCGATCATGCCTCCAACTCCAACGGAGCCCGGTGTTGCTGTTGCCGACGAGCATGCAGAATTAAGAGGGGTTTTGGAAACCGCCGTCGCTCAGGTGGACCAGGTAGGCGCGCTGAGCACCGAAGGCAAGTGGCAGGGCGTCGCGTTGGATGCGTTCAACAACGCTTGGCCGGTGTCCACCCCTGCCAACCAACTCGCCGGCCTTGGGCCCTTCACGTTCGTGCGCTACGACGTGGACCAGCAAGTGGTGATGCGGCGCAACCCGCACTACTGGAAGGTGGATTCCAACGGCGTGCAGCTGCCCTACGTCGAGCAGCTGATCTTCCTGGTGGTGGAGAACGTGGATGTGGCCTTCCTGAAGTTCCAGACGGGGGAGACCGACACCTACGGGATGCGCACCGAGGACTGGCCGCTGCTTGCCGAGGGGGTGAACCCCGAGACCGACTGCCGCGAGGGCGCCAAGGGCACGATCTGCACCCGAGCCGATGAGGGCTGGAAGCTGCTGCGCGGCGGGCCGCTGTTTGGCACCACCTTCATCGCCTTTAACCAGGACGCCAAGGACCCGGTGCTGAAGGCCGTCTTCCGCGAATTGAAGTTCCGCCAGGCTGCCGCCCACACCATGGACAAGCAGTCCATGATCAGCAACATCTACAACGGGCTTGCCATCGAGCAGTGGAGCCCGGTGAGCGTGCCCTCCCCCTATTACGACCCCGACTCGTTTGTCACCTTCCCCTACGACCTGGAGGCCGCCAAGCAGCTGTTGGACGCTGCCGGGCTGGTGGACACCGACGGCGACGGCGTGCGCAACGTTCCGGACGCCTTCCTGCAGGCGGCCGGCGTGGACCTTGCCGCGTTGCCCGAGGAAAAACGAGATCCAAACGCCCGAGAGCTCGAGTTCGCCTTCGTCGCGCCCACGGGATCCTCCGTGGTGGAGAAGTACGCCAACCTCATCGTCAGCGACCTGAAGAAGGTGGGGATCAACCCCGTCTACCGGCCCATGGACTTCAACGCCATGGTCACCGACCTGTTCGGCAGCAACTACGAGTTGATCTTGATCAGCTTCACGGGCGGCGTGGAGCCGCACAACGGATCGAACCTGTGGATGACGACCGGAAACCTGCACTTCTGGCGCTACTCCTCCCAGGACGCTCCGCCGGACTGGGAGAAGCGCGTGGACGAGCTGTTCAACTTGTCGGCCACCACCTTCGACGAAACCCAGGTCAAGGCGTATTTCGCCGAGTTCCAGCGCCTGGCCTCCGAGAACCTTCCAGTGCTGTACACCGTGAACAGGCAGTTCCTCTATGCGCACAAGGCCATCCTGAGGAACACGGACTACTTCCAGCCCATCACCAACAACTTCCCCACGGTGCTGTCTTTCATCGAGGTGTTGTGGTGGGACGACGACGCCCGACGCGCCCAGCTGGACAACGTTCAAGCGCAATAGCGTCGCAACCTTCTTTCACTGGATGGGGGCAAGGATCACGCCTTGCCCCCACTTTTTTTCCAACGCCCCTTGTCAAGAAGCGCTTTGGTTGCTATAATATGGAATCAGTGAAGTGTATATTAGGGATATCAGAAAGGGGAAGACCATGTCTCAGCGCAGAGGGTTTTTGAGCGACTACGAAACGGTCCAAGAGCGCATCGCCAAGTTCTATGCAAAATACCCGGACGGCCGCATTGCCACCGAGTTGGTCAGCGATCCGGGCAACTGGGAGCGTTGCCGCTTCAAGGCGCTGTTGTACCGCAACTTCGAAGATCAAACCCCGCTTGCTGCCGGGCACGCCACCGGCGCGATGGATGAGGCCAACGCCGTCAACAAGGCCTTCCACGAGGAGAACGCCGAGAGCAGCGCCATCGGCCGTGCGCTTGCCAACGCCGGCTTCGCCCCCAAGGGATCGTCGGCAGGTCCGCGCGTGGAAGAATTCTCCAATAAGACCAGGCCCGGCGAAGGGGAGCACCCCGTGCTGCAGGTCATTTGGGACAAGGCGCAGGTGCTTGGCATCACGCCCAAGCACATGAAGGCGCTGCTGATGCAGGAGTTCGGCGTGCCCACCTCCAAGGCGCTCAACGACGTGCAGATCGCGCAGCTTGCCGAGACGTTCGAGCAGGTCGATTCTTTGGAGGAGTTCGAAGCGCTCTTGCAGGACGTGGCGCTGCTGAATTGATTGAGGGACAAGGAGCAAGGATGGCCAAGCGGGCTATCCCTGCTCCTTTGCATTTGCTCTGAGAAGCAGAAGCATCGGCGCGAGACCCATGAGCCGCCCAGAAAGGAAAGCGTATGCCTCGACAAAGACGTCCTAAGCCCATTCCTCGTTTTCGTTCGGAAGCGGAGGAGCGTGCGTTCTGGGAGACTCACGACGTCACCGAGTACGCTGACTTCACCGATGCGACCGAGGCGAGCTTCCCGAACCTCAAGCTCTCGACGGAGACGATCTCTCTCCGTCTGCCAGCGGGGCTGCTGGCGGAATTGAAGACCTTGGCGAACCAGCGAGATGTTCCTTATCAATCGCTCTTGAAAGTATTTCTCGCGGAGCGCGTGGCGAAGGAGCGTCGTTCCCGGCCGACGAGCGCCAAGACGAAACCTAGCCGGCGCTGAGTGAGCGGGCCTCGGGGCGCTCCGTTGTCTATCGCGCGAGTCGCATTCGTTGGCGCGCGTGAGCCTTGAACTCTGCACCCTAAGCCGCTTCACTCCGGGTAGATCTTCTTGCCCTGCAGGAACTCCTGCAGCATCCCTTCCAACACCTCGGAGGCCGTCTTGTTGCGGGCGTGGCAGTAGATCTTGAAGGCCTTGCCCAGGTTCTCCGGCAGCTTGTAGCCAAACAGCTTCACCGCCCCGCCCAGCGCCGGGGTCTGGCCCGGGAGCAACTGCTCGGCGTTGCCGCGCGGTTTGGCGAGCGGGTTCTCGCCGATCACGTCCTTACGCTTGTACACCGCTCCATCACCTCTCTTGCCAGCAGGTTGTAATCGTGCGCGCCCGTCGAGTGCGGGTCGTACATCTGGATGGGCTGGCCGTGGCTGGAGGCGTCCGCCAGCTTGACGTTGCGGCGGATGGGCGTCTCGCACACCTGGCCGGGGAAGGAGTCCTCCAGCATGCGCAAGGCCTGCAGGTGGTGCTTCATGCGCTTGGAGTGCATGGTCAGGATGATGCCTCCCAGCTGCAGGGTGGGGTTGATGCGCTTTTGGATGGTGGCCATGGTCTTGCGCAGCTTGGCCACCCCGTCAAGCGCAAAATACTCGCTTTGGGTGGCGATGTAGACGAAGTGCGAGGCCGACAGCGCGTTGACGGTGAGCACGTCCAGCGAGGGCGGGCAGTCGATGAGGATGAAATCCACGTAGGACGTCAAGGACTCCAGGCTCTCGCGCAGGATGAACTCGTTGCCCACCTCCCTGACGATGTTGGCTTCAAAGACGCTCAAGGAGGTGGCGCTTGCGATGAGGAAGAGGTTTTTCATCGGGGTTTCGTAGGTGGCCTCGCGCGCCTTGCTGCGGCCTGCCATCACGTCCTCGATGGTGACGTCCGGCTCGGAAACGCCCAGGTGACTGGTGCTGTGCGCTTGGGGGTCCATATCGATCAGGACGACTTTGCGATCGTTGAGGGCAAGCCCGGCCGCCAGGTTGACGGCGGTCGTGGTCTTGCCGGTCCCTCCCTTTTGGTTGGCGATGGTGATGATGGTGGCTCTCATGATCGCCAAGGTAATCCACATGACACTGCGGGCAAAGGACATCGGTAACCATATAAACAGACAATTGACCCATTGTTTGTCTGTCTGCACAGTCCTTTAGCGGGTTGTGCAGCTGGCTGGTCGCTCACTGGTTTATTTGTTTAGCTAATTGGCTATATGGTTGGCTGAGCTGGAACACGGTACAGCATACGGCTGTTTTTGCACGACTTGGGAGTGAGATCAAAGTGTGGTACTGATCGTGTTTTCGTAGGGGCGCACTTCATCGCACCCGCGGGCTCCATGAATGGAGCCCCTACACCAGCCATGGCCTGCCTGTGTGGGAGAGGGGCACAGAGGCTTAGGTTAGGCTAAAACGAAAAGGGGGCGAGCCCGCCTCGCCCCCTTCGATATACGTCACCGATGTGTTTCTATTCCTGGTTCACGGTCACAAAGCCCCCGGCTTCTCCCGGGGCGCAATCGCTGGGGTCCTGGCCGTTGCCGACCACGGCGCTGATGGTGGCGCGCCCGTCGTCGGCGCCGATGGCGGCAAGCGGCACGCTCAGCGTCACGGTGTTGACGTTGGTGGTCACCGTGACGTCCCCTTGATCCACCGCCGTCTCGTCGAAGACGTCGAACGTCCCATCGACGTTGCGCTCAAACAGGGAGACGAAGAAATCCGATCCGATGGCCGATGCAAGCGGGGCGCCGGGGCAGAAGAACGTGTTGGCCGAATTCACCCCGGTGGCCGTGTTTTCGTCCGTATCCAGGTCGATGAAGCCCGCCAGGTCGTCCGCGCTCACCGTCGCCCCCCCGGAGGCCAGCGTGGGCACCGGCGAGAG
>DATCIV010000072.1:0-5082 GCA_036507575.1 Candidatus Bipolaricaulota bacterium
GTGTTCAGCGAGCTGCACCTCAAGATGGCCTTCGACGATCATTTTGGGAAAGTGCCGCGCGATGCTCCGATGCTGATCTGGAACGATCCTGTGCGCTTGCCTTGGTCTCAAGAAGAGCGCGCGTACTTGAGCGAATCAGAGGAAACGAGTTGGCTGTTGGCGCAACTGCCCGCGGGAGCGCATCTGCGACCCGAGGGCGGCGCGGATAGCTCGTTGTTGCTGATGCTTTGGCCTTATCACGTCAAACGCGTTGAACCGACCTTCCCCTTCAAGCTGGACCCTCTGTTGCCGGAACTCGTGCTGCGAGCATTGTCGCTGATGATTCCAGGGTTGGGTGTTTACTGGAAAAAAATTCCGAAGCCTCAACTGGACGGCGGCTACTACACCAAGACGCGCGAGAACCGCCCTCTGATTGGGCCACTGCCGGTCCGGGGGGCTTATGTGATCGGTGCTCTGTCAGGTTACGGGGTGATGGCCGCTTGTGCGGCGGGGGAGTTGCTTGCAGCGCACATCGTGGGGGAGCCGCTGCCCTCGTACGCGCCCGCGTTTTCGCTTACGAGATACGACGATCCCGCGCATCAACGGCTGCTGGCGCGCTGGGGGGATGAGGGTCAGCTTTAAGGTGAGGGTGGTGCAGGATTCAAGCGCGGGTCCCAGCGCTCGAAGCTGGCGATTTCAGTCAGCAGCTTGCGCTGACGAGGGGCGGTTTCTCGGCGGCGTAGTTCTTCGTCCTCCATCACACCGGGGTCGCCCGGATACCCCGCCGCGATCAAGCAGATCACGGTGAAGTCCGCCGGTATGCCCAGGGCTTCCCTGGCTTTTTGTTGGTCGAAGCCGGCCATCGGATGGCACATCAACCCCATCGACACCGCCTGAATCAACAGGTTCCCCACCCCCAGACCCGTGTCAAATAGGAAGAACTCCCGGCCATCGGCGCCGACCTTGCCCAGGTCCTTGCGGCTGGCGACCGCGATCAGCGCCGGCGCCCGCTTTGCCCAGGCGTTCCCGCGATTGAGCGCCTCGTGCAGCCGCGACAGCGCCTCAGGGGTGCTTGCCACCACAAAGCGCCAGGATTGAAAGTTTGAGCACGACGGCGCCCAGCGCGCGGCTTCCAGCAGCATCAGTAGTGTTTCGTGGGTCACCGCTTGAAGGGCGAACGCCCGTCCGCTGCGGCGTTTTTGGATCGGCTCGTGAAGTTGATCAAAACGCTCGGCCATCTGACCTCCTTCGGTTCGCAAGCATTACAAGGAGGGTTGAGACCCTTCTCCGTACTCAAAAGCATTTTCCCCGATGAAGATCGTATCCCCGGATTTCGCCCCCTCGCCTGCCAAGGCCGCCAGCACCCCCAGGCGCTCCAGCTGCTCGTGAAGGTAGACCAGCGCATCCTTGGTGTCCAAGCGCAACAAGCCCAGGCGTTTCACCTGCGGGCCCTCGATGGAGAAACCGCCTTCGACGGCGACCAAGGTCCAACCCGTTTCAGGCTCGTAGCCATACACGCGCTCCTCGTCGTCCTCGGAGAGACTATCAGGCAAAGCTTCTTCCTCGAGCTGGCTCAACCCTTGCACGCAGCGCTTCATCAATTCATCCACGCCCGCGCCGCTGACGGCGGACAAGGGGAGCAGCTCGATGCCGGCCTGCGAAAAGCGCTGCACGTGCTCTTGGATTTGAGCATCTTCAAGTAAATCTACCTTGGTGCCAAACACGATCTGCGGCTTTTGCGCCAGCACGGGGGAAAACGCCTCCAACTCGTGGTTGATCTTGTGAAAATCCTCCAGGGAGTCGCGGCCTTCCCAATTGGCCAGGTCCACCAAGTGCACCAACAGCCGCGTGCGCTCCACGTGCTTGAGGAAGCGGTCACCCAGGCCCTTTCCCTGGTGCGCGCCTTCGATCAAGCCCGGGATGTCCACGGCCACGAACTCCTGCTGGCGCCAATATACAATGCCCAACTGCGGTTCCAGCGTGGTGAACGGGTAGGCCGCCACCTTGGGCTTGGCCGCCGAGATGCGCGACAGCAGGGTGGATTTACCCGCGTTGGGGAAGCCGATGATGCCCACGTCCGCCAGCATCTTGAGCTCCAGCTTGAGCCACTGCTCCTCCCCGCGCTCGCCCAGTTCCGAGATGCGGGGAGCCTTGAAGCGGTTGCTCATGAAGGCTTCGTTGCCGCGCCCGCCCATGCCGCCCCGCGCAATCAGCAGCTTCTGGCCGGGACGGGCAAGGTCGGCGATGACCTCCTGGGTGTGCAGGTCCTTGACCACGGTCCCCAGCGGCACCTTGACCACGCAATGCTTGCCGCTTTTGCCCGTACGGCTGTTGGTCCCGCCCGCGACGCCGTGTTCGGCTTTCCAATGGATCTGTTTGGTGAAGGTGAACAGCGTGCGCATGCGCGTGGAAACCATCAGGATCACGTTTCCGCCGCGCCCGCCGTTGCCGCCGATGGGGCGGCGCTTGTGGGGATCGCGTCCCACCGGACGGAAGCTCACGCAGCCGTGGCCGCCGCGCCCGCCCACCACGCAAATTCGCGCTTCATCGATAAACATAATCACGGATCACCTCACCCTAACCCTCTCCTCAAGGAGAGGGAAACAGAACTTCACCCTCTCCCGCTGGGAGAGCGGCAACCGGGGGTTGCTAGGGGTGAGAGGGCTATAGAAAGCTAAAAAGGAAGCGGGAAAGCAGAAACACTTCCGCCTTCCGGCTTCCCTTCACGCTCGCTGTGAGACCACGTGCACCTTGCGGCCTTGGAACTGGACGAAGCCGTCCGAGGTGGCAAACAGGGTGTAATCGCGCCCCAGGCCCACGTTTGCGCCCGGAAAGAACTTGCTGCCGCGCTGGCGCAGGATGATGTTGCCCGCGCGCACCTGCTGGCCGCCGAAGCGCTTGACGCCCAAACGCTTCGCGTTGGAATCTCGCCCGTTGGACGTCGAGCCCGTGGACACCTTGTGCGCGTATGCGAACATGCGCTCAAACTTTAACATCGCTGAACACCTCCTCCAACTCGATGTGGTTGGGATAGGACTCCTCCAGCGCGCGAAGCCCCAGGATCATCGTCTCGATCAGGGCGTCGATCTCGCGGTTGAGGTACACGTCGCGCTCGATCTTGCAGCGCAGCCAGCCCTTTTCGTATTCGACCTCGGGGTTGAGCCGCAGGTAGTTCTCCAAGCCCAAGACCGTGGTCTGCAGCAGGGCCGAAGCCCCTGCCCCCACGATCGTGGCGCCCTCGCCCTCCGCACCGTCGTGCCCCTGGCTGCGAAACTCGCAGACCTTCGAGGATTCGTCGCGCACGATCTCCACCTTGATCATGCGGAGATCTCCTTGATGCGGGCCACCATGAACTGCTGCCGGTGGCCGGTCTTGCGGCGGTAGCGCTTCTTGCGCTTGTACTTGAACACGAGGATCTTGCGGGTGCGCCCGAGTTTTTCCACCTCGGCAGAGACCTTGCACCCTTTGACGTAAGGAGCGCCCACCTGCACGCGATCCCCTTCCCGGACCAACAGCACTTGATCGAAGGTGACCGTGTCCCCCACGTTGAGTCCGGGCATGATGTCCGTGGTAATGGCCTCGCCGGCGCTCACGCGAATCTGTTTGCCGCCGGCTTCGATAATGGCGTAGTCGCTCATGGAAATAACATCCTCCGGTCTATGCTCGAGCAGTTCGTCACTTTTGACGGCTGATTGTAACAGCGTGGTGGGGGCGTTGCAAGCAGACTCTCACGTTTTCTCGCATTTAATCTGATTGATCAAGATGGAAAAGCCCCCCAATGCAAGGGGACTTTTCCATCGTCTCTTTCAGGAAGCCTCAATGGCCGCCGACGGGCACCTCGAAGCGAATCCACAAGGTCTCATCCCACGGGAAGATCGAGCGCAACTCGTAGGTGCCCTGCTCAAGGCCGCTTGGGTCAAACGCCAGTTCGTAGCGGAACGTCGAGCGGTTGTACTCGTAGCGCCCGACGGGCTGCGGGCTCGTAAGCGTCGCCGTTTCCGCGCCATCGGGGTTGGCATCGATCTTCCACAAGAAGGCCTCGGTCTGCAGGAAGACGATGGGATCGCCGTTGACTGCGAACGCCTCGAAGCTGAACAACAGCTTGCCGTTGTCCGGGCTTGATGCATCGTCTATCACGGCCAGCTCGCCGCGCTCCCCCTCCGCCGTGCCCGCCGGTAAGTCCGGAATCACGCGGATTAGGAAAGGGATCAACTGCACGTTGTCCGCAAAGTCCGATACGGTGCACGTGAGCAGGTTCAGCCCCACCGGGAACAGCGTGTTCGAAGGCGGATCGCACACCACTTCGCTGGCCAGGCCGCTCAGGTTGTCAAGGGCCCCCGGCGTGTCGTAGACGAACAGGATGCCTTCCTGCGTCAGCGCAAACAGCGTCTGGTCGCTGAACAGGATGCTGGGCGCCGTCTTGTCGATGTTGATCTGATCCGCCAGTTTAACGCTGTCGGTGATGTCGTCGCTGTTTTGCACGTTGTCGTAGCACTGGCCGAACACCTGCTGGTGGAAGCCTTCGGTGGTCACGGCCAGCACCAGCGGGCTGGCGCCGGAGGAGCCGGCAGCATCCCCCATGGCCGTGATCAGCCCGACGCCGGAGGGCGAGACGCCGGGGTTGCGCGTGTCGGCGTTGTCGTTGCAGTTCCAGGTGAGCACCACGTCTTCGTTGTTCCAACCGAAGCCGTTGGGCTCCGTGCGCGTGCCGGGCACCACGGGCAGGTCCAGCACCGGCGGGGTGTTGTCCAGCGTCAAATCCCTGGTCTGGTTCGTCGTCGTATTGCCCAAGTTGTCCTTCACGGTGAGCACTTCAACGGTGAAGTTTTGATCATAGGTATCTGAGATCACGTTAGGAGCCGGGCGGAGGTTGCCGAAGAAGAAGCTGACGCTGGCCGTGCCGTTGCCGCCTGCTGCTGTGCTCAAACCGCTGCAATCGTCGGCGTTTGCAGGCCTCACTCCATCTGCATCTACCGGGGGGCCACCCACCACTGAGGTAGGGTCAACATCCGAATTACACGTCCCTACTTGAACGCCGCTGCCCGTGCCATCGGTGATCGAGATAAAAAGCGTGGTGTTGGAAGTCACCCAGGTCGCCGCGTG
>DATCIV010000073.1:0-6739 GCA_036507575.1 Candidatus Bipolaricaulota bacterium
TCACCTCGACCACCTGGGCGAGTTGGCCTGGCTTCAACGAGGTCAGCCTCACGCTGCTGCGCCGCACGACTTTGCCGTCCCGGCTGGGAATGGGAGCGCCGTGGGGATCGGTGGTGGGGTGCCCCAACGCTTGGTCTATGCGCTCCTCCAATTCCTCCGAGAGCACGTGTTCCCATTTCTCGGCTTCCTCGTGCACCTGGTCCCAGGGCACGCCGAGCGCTTCGGCTAGGTAGAGCTCGACCAAGCGATGATGCCGGATGACTTCCAGGGCGATCTTCGAGCCGGCTTTGGTCAAGGCCACGCCCTGGTACGGTTCGTGCCCCACCAGCTTCATCTCCGCCAGCTTCTTGACCATGCCCGTGACCGACGCAGGCGACACGCCCAGCTGTTCGGCCAGAGCCGTGGTGCTGACCTTGCCGTCCCTCTGCTGCAGCTCGCAGATGGTCTTCAAATAGTCCTCTACTGCTTGGGTGTGCAGGGTCATAATTTTAGGTTGGGCTAAATATTAATTGAAGGATGGTTAAATTGCAAGTCGCGGCAAAAGGCCCAAGGGTCAAAGAAGACGATGTCGCTGATTTTGCCCGCGCTTGCGGTCTCGCTAAAGGCGCTGAACCGCTGCCGCCAATTGGTCGAACTCCTCCAGCGTCAACGTCTCGCCGCGGCGCTTGTGATCGATGTTGGTTTGACTCAACAAGGATTCCACCTGTGCGGCGGGCAACCCCAGAAAGGGGGATTGGATCAGCGCCTGCCTGATCGTCTTGCGCCGCAGGTTGAAGGCCGCGCGCACCACCTTGAAGTAGGTAACCTCGTTTGCCCGAAAGCGCGGTTGGGGCAGAAACGTGAGTTTGAACACGGTGGAGTCCACCTGCGGCGGCGGGAAGAACGCTCCCCTGGACACATGAAACAGCTTCTGCACCTGGGCGAACGCTTGCACAAACACGCCAAGCGCGCTGCCGTGGCCGCTGCCCACGGGCGAGAGGATCTTGTCGGCCACCTCGCGCTGGACCATGAGCACCGCTTGGCCGATGGTCGCGCGCGCCCGGACGAGCTTGTCCAACAGGGGAGAGGTGATTTGATAGGGCAGGTTGCCCACCACGTCGAAAGTGCACTCCAGGCGCGAGGCGACGACAGTCAGATCCACGTGCAAGATATCGTCGTGAATCAAGGACACGTTGGGACACGCTTTGAGGTGATCCTGGAGCAAGGGGATGAGGCGGTCGTCGATTTCCACGGCGACGAGCTTGCGCACGCGCTGCGCCAGCGGAACGGTCAGCGTCCCCACCCCGGCGCCGATCTCCAGGGCGCTTGAATCAGGGTCGAGCGTCTCCACGATGCGGCGCACCGCGCTTTCGTTGCAGAGGAAATTCTGTCCCAGGCGCTTGCTCAAGTGAATGCCGCGCGAGCGCAGGAGCGATCTCAAGACGCCGGCTGAGGTCAGTTGCAGGTCCACGATGGACGCTCAGCGCCAGCGCGTGAGTATGTCCTGCCTGCGGAACAATCGCACGCACACCCACAGCATCAGCGCATCCAGCAGAGCCATCAACCCCATGCCCATGCCGACCGTGACGGGGCTCACCAATCCAGGCTGGGTAAAGACGAAGGAAAGCCCGCCGACGAGGAAAGGCAGGATGATCAGGCTGCTCAGCTGATAGGCCGCGCGCGTGTCGCGCGTGAGCGCCGAAATCGCCATCGCCGTCAGCACGGAGAAGGTCGCCAGCAGCGGCGCAAGCGCGAACAGCGACAGCAGCCAGGCCGGCTTGAAGAAGAGGCCCGCCTGCCCGGGCATGAGGAACAGCAGGAACATCGAAAAAAGGCCGAAGCAGAACCACGTGACCGCCAACCCCGGCAGCACCGAGGCCACCGCCTTGCCCATGAACAGCTCCCCGTCCGTCAATGGCGTCGCAAGCAGCGGCTCCAGGCTGCCCTGCTCTTTCTCCCCCACCACCGCGTACACCGCAAGCGACACCGGGATCACCAGCGGCATGATCAGGAAGAACATGAGGATGTTGTTGAACAAGATGGCCCACTCCCGCTCGAAGTCGCCGGCGTAATTCAAGCGGGCCAGCTCCTCATAGCTGCCGTTGAACAGCACGAGCATGAACACGGACACCGACAGCAGGATCAAGGGGGCGATGATCACGCTCAGCAACACCATCTTGTTCCTGAGCATGTCGCGCCATTCCTTCTGCAGCAGCGCGCGCAGGCGCAGGGCGCTCATGAAGCCTCCTTGACCAGGGCCAGATACACCTCTTCGAGCGAACGCTCTTGAGGCCGCACGTAGCGGATCTGCGCCTTGCAGGCCACCAGGCGCTCGATGATGCGCGCGTTCTGGCTGAGCGGGTCGTCCAGGGTCACCACGATCCTGAGATCCTGAACCTCGACGCGGCGCACGAATGGAAAATCCAGCGCCGCTTGCGCGTCGGCAAGCGGCTCGGCCAGCTCGAAGACGGTTTTGGACTCGAACAGCTCGCGCTTGAGCGAGTGCGGCGTGCCGACCTTGATCAGGCGCTGCTTGATCAGCCCGATGCGATGGCACAGCGTCTCGGCTTCGTGCAGGTTGTGGGTGCACAGGAACACCGTCCGCCCTTCGACGCGCGACAGCTGCGCCACAAACTCGCGCACGGTCCTGGCGGATTCGGGGTCCAGTCCCGAGGTGGGCTCGTCCAGAAAGACCACCCGCGGCTCGTGCAGCAGGGCGCGGGCGATGGCCACCTTCTGGCGCATGCCCTTGGAAAACCTTCCGACCGGCTCGTTGCGGCGCGCCCACAGCCCCAGCAGGCTCAAGTATTTTTCGATCCGGGGCGCAACGTCCTCCAGGCCGTGGAGCTTGGCGTAGAACTCCAGGTTGTCGTAGGCCGACAGCCGCTCGTAAAGGCCCGGGGATTCGGTGAGCACGCCCACGCACCTGCGGATCTGCTGGTTGTCCCGGCCCAGCTGATGTCCAGCAATCTGCGCCTGCCCCGAGGTGGGGGAAATCAGGCCGCAGAGCATGCGCACGGTGGTGGTCTTGCCGGCGCCGTTGGGCCCAAGCAAGCCGAACACCTCCCCTCGAGCGATGTCCAATTCAAGGTCCTCTACGGCGGCGGCGCCCTTGAAGCGTCGCGTCAAGTGTTGAGTGTGAATCATCGTTTACGGGCTTCAGCCCTTGGAGAAAGTGAATGATCAGGGCGCTTCGAACGGGCTTTGTTCATTTCATACCCCAGCGCCGCGAACAGCTCGATTACGCCTTTGAGCAAAGCGGCCAAGTTCTGCGGGATCGTGCTCGCTCGACGCTCCGATGGCGGCAACCGTGTCATCGTGCTTCCTTCCACATCGTCCCTCAAGATACCAGCCGGTCGCTTCGTTGAAAAGCCCAGCGCCTGGCGCGCACGTGTTCGTCCCACCTTTGCCGGGACAAGGCGCCCGGTTTCAACCACGGGCTGGTCCACGCCCACAGCGCGAGCGTCGCAAGTGCAAGCGTCGCCACCACGCTGGCTTCAGGTCCGAACTCGCCGCCACTAAGCCACGCGGGGCCCTCGAATTGAAGCCCCAGCCAATGGCCCTCCAACCGATACCCGCTCACCGGCAGTCCGAAGGCAAACGATTGCGTCCAGTTCCACGCTTGATGAAAACCGATGGCCATCCACAGCGCCTTGGTGCGCAACACCAACGTTCCCAGCAGCAACCCCGCCAGGCACAGGTTGACCAAGCCCACGGCGTTGGCGTGCGGGTTGTCCAGGTGGAGCAACGTAAAGCCCACCGCAGTTGCCATCAACGCGGGCGCCGTTCCAATGCCTTCGATCAACGCCTGAAACACGTACCCCCTGGCCAACAGCTCTTCGAACGCGGCAATCCCAAAGTGAGACACGACCGAGAAGAGCGCCAGGTTCCCCGTCTGCGCGCCGATACCGTCCGCCTGCCACTGATAAGGCGCCGTCAACAACAACGCCCCGATGATCATGGCCATCAGACCGGCTCCCAGAGCGAGCCCTCCCAGAAACTGGAGCGCACTGGCGCGTTCCAGCGCCAGCCCTACGGAGGACAGAGGCCGTCGGTCCACAAAGCGCGCCATGAACCAACTCGCAAGCAGCAGCGCGGCCACCGGAAAGGAGGTGATGCCGCCGAGCAAGGCGAGCATGAAAAAGAAGAGCAGGATGCGCCAGCCCGGTCGCAGGCGCTGATCGTCAAAGAACAGGAGGGACAAGGCGCGCAATTTCACGGTCAAAGCGCCATCGAGTATAAGCGCGAACCAGTTTCACGCCAAACCGCCTCAAGGGGCAAATAGCGAGCGGCCCTTGAACGCTGCAATGTGATTTCCCAGCAGGGCGTGACCTTCCAGTTGAAGCAGCCAGCGTTTCAAGGCCATTCCGCCGCCAAAGCCCACCAAGCTCCCGTCCGAGCCGACCACGCGGTGGCAGGGGATGAGCAGCGGAAGCGGGTTGGCGCCATTGGCCGCTCCCACCGCGCGCGCCGAGTTCGGCTCACCAAGCTCGGCCGCAATCTGACCATAGGTGGTAGTTTGCCCATAGGGGATTTGACCGACGCGCTCGAGCACCCGCCTTTGAAACGGCGTGGCGCGTAGGTCCAAGGGCGCGTCAAAGGCGCGCAGCTCGCCCGCGCAATACGCGTGCAACTGCTCCCTCAGCGCGGCAAAGGGCTCAGCGTTCTCGCGCACGACACCTCCAACGCACCAGCGCTTGAGCCACGCATCAAAGGCCGAGTCGGGCTCGCCGGGAAAGGCAAGCCGACACATCCCCTGAGCCGTTGCCGCAAGCCGAACCGAGCCCAACGGCAGTTCCACCTCCGCCACGTGAACGACGAGATCGTGTTTCATACAATGCCTTCCATGCAAGTTGCCCTGGTCTATGGTCTTGCCTGCGCCGTCTGGGCCATGGTACAACTTCAAACCACCATGGTCGATCCCAAGTCCCTTGTGCCAGCCGAGGAGTTCCTGCAACTGAACGGCTTGGATATCCATTACCTGCACGCCGGGTTGGACAAAGGCTCACCCATCGTGCTCCTGCATGGCTTCGGCGGGTGGACACGGGATTGGCGGGCGACCCTGCCCGCTCTGGCTGAGGATCACGAGGTGTTCGCATTGGACCTGCCCGGTTGGGGGCTGTCCGAAAAACCCCCTGATCTGAATTACTCCCTGGAGGCACAAGCGCGCCTTGTGCTCGATTTCCTGGACCACTTTGGCCTGCAACAAGTGGACCTGGTGGGCAACTCGATGGGCGGCGGGATCTCGATTTACATCGCCACGGAGCACCCCGAGCGCGTGCGCAAGCTGGTGCTCATCGACAGCGTGGGTTATGAAGGTTTTACACCTTGGCAGCGCATCGTCCACGTGGCCGCTCACGTGCCCGGCGCTTCTCAGCTCGTACAAGTGTTCCTGCCCATCTTCCCCCATTTCCGCTACCAGACCCGCTGGCTGTTCGGGGACGCGGACAAGACCACGCTGGAGGCGTACCAGGACCACTACCTGCCGCTGCGCACCCCCGGCGCCGCCGGGGCGCTGGTGCGCATGGTCAAGACGCTCCATCTGGACAGCGTCAGATCTCGCATCCCGGGCGTGCGGCAACCCACCCTCATCCTGTGGGGGAAAAAAGACCCTTTCATGCCGGTGGGCCACGTCGAGCTGTTCGCCAGAGATATTCCCCACGCGCAGGTCGTGGTCTTCCCCGAGGCAAGCCACGTCCCGCAGGCCGAGGTGCCGGAGCAGGTCAACCCGTTGCTGGTCGAATTCTTGCGATAGTGGTAAATTCCAAACGCTCAAATGAAACACTGTTTTGCGTTGCCCCACCCTTGGCGATAAGCTGAGCGGGAGCAAGGCTGGAGGTTGCGTGTGGATCAATGGATTTGGCTGTCACTCCCCGTCATCAGCGCCCTGATCGGCTACGTCACCAACTGGGTGGCCATCCGCATGCTGTTTCGGCCCTACGAGGAAAAGCGGCTGTGGGGCGTGCGCGTGCCGTTTACGCCGGGCTTGATCCCAAAACGCCGGGGCGACCTGGCCAGAAGCATCGGGCGTTCGGTCAGCCGTTACCTGCTGACCCACGAGACCATCCGCGCGCGACTGCAAGCGCCGACCTTTCGCACCCACGTGGACCAGCTCGTCGGCAATCTGATCCAGCAGGGCTTGGACCGCGACCTGCCCAGCCTCAACGCGCTCGTCCCTGAGCAGTTTCAACCCGCATGGAATTCGTGGAAAGAGGAAACCAAGGGGCGCCTGGAGGTCTGGGTCGAGGGGCTTTTGAAAAACCCCCAGTTCTGCCGCTTGATCGAAACGCAGACGCAGGCGCAACTGAACGCCTGGCTGGATGCGCCCTTGGATTCTCTGTTTTCGCAGAGCGCACTGGAGCGGGCGCCGCAGGCGCTGGCGCAGCTGGTCCAGGGTGTGCTGTCAAGCCCCGCCCTGCAGGCCCAGTTGGATCACTTCCTGTCCCAGCGCGTCGAGACGACCCTCCGGGAGGACAGGCCCCTGTCCGAGCTGCTGCCCCAGCCCTTGAGGGACTTCATCCTGCAGCAGCTGGAGCCCCTGGTCCCGGTCTTGCTGACCCAGTTGGTCCAGGTGCTGCAAAACGACACGGTGCGCAAGCACATCAAGGTCCACCTGTTCGAGCTGGTGGACGACCTGCTGAACCGACAGTTCCAGCAGGACTCGGTGTGGGACCAATTCAAGCTGGGGTTGATGGAGTCCTTCGTCATCAGCCCCGAGGAAATCAAGGCCAGGATCGAGGACGCGGTGGACGAGATCGGC
>DATCIV010000074.1:0-5739 GCA_036507575.1 Candidatus Bipolaricaulota bacterium
CACTGGAGCTGTGCACAGCGAAAGGAGGGACCTTCATCGGGTGAGGCGCGCACGAAAAGCGATTAAAATCGCGTCCCCCTTTGAAAATCAGCAATTATGGACAAGGTCAAGCAAGCGCCGGTGCAGAAAGGCAACGGGTACGACGAACAACAGATCAAGGTCCTCAAGAACCTTGAGGCGGTGCGGCTGCGTCCCGGCATGTACATCGGCTCGACCGGGCCTGAAGGGCTGTTGCACCTCATCTACGAGGTGGTGGACAACTCGATCGACGAGGCCATGGCAGGCCGGTGCACCGAGATCGAGGTCATCCTGCACCCCTACAACCGGGTGACCGTGAAGGACAACGGCGGCGGCATCCCGGTGGGCATTCACAAAGAGGAGGGCATCAGCACCGTCCAGGTGGTCCTGACCATCCTGCACGCCGGCGGCAAGTTCGACAACCAGGCCTACAAGGTCAGCGGCGGTTTGCACGGCGTGGGCGTCTCGGTGGTCAACGCGCTTGCCAAGGAGCTGGAGGTCTGGGTGGACCGCCACGGCAAGCGCCACTACCAGCGCTACGCGCGGGGCATTGCGCAGGGGGACCTGAAGGTGATCGGCTCGGCCGAGGGCACGGGCACGACCATCACCTTCATGGCGGACGATGAGATCTTCCCCAAGGTGGAGTACGACGTCAACTCCCTCACCCTGCGCCTGCGCGAGCTGGCGTATTTGAACCCGGGCTTGACCATCATCTTCAACAACCTGCACACCGAGGTGCGCCGCGTCTACAAATTCGACGGCGGTCTTGCCTCATACGTGAAAGCCCTCAACGAGGGCCGTCAGCCCGTCCACGACGAGCCCATCGTCTTTGGCCGCGAGGGGGACGGCTGGCAGCTGGAGATCGCCATGCAGTTCACCACGGACTACGACGAAAACCTGTATTCCTTCGCCAACAACATCCGCACGAAGGAAGGCGGCACGCATTTGACGGGGTTCAAGACGGCCCTGACCCGCGTGTTCAACGAGTACGGCCGCGAGAAGAAGATCCTGACCCAGAGCGATGAAAACCTCGACGGTCGCGACGTGCGCGAGGGGCTCACCGCCATCGTCAGCGCCAAGGTGAGAAACCCGCAGTTCGAAGGGCAGACGAAAACCAAGCTGGGCAACTCGGAGATGCAGGAGATCGCGTCCAACGTGGTGCGCGAGGGGCTGGACCTGACCTTCAACAAGAACCCCAGCGTCGCGCGCGCGATCCTGGAGAAGGCGATGCTGGCCGCGCGCGCGCGCCAGGCGGCGCAGAAGGCGCGCCAGCTGGTGCGCCGCAAGGATGCGCTGTTCTCCTCCACGCTGCCCGGCAAGCTTGCCGACTGCTCCGAGAAGGAGCCGGGCAAGTGCGAGCTGTTCATCGTCGAGGGCGACTCGGCAGGCGGTTGCTTTTCAGGAGATACACTGGTGGCGCTTGCTGATGGGCGCACCCTCAGTTTTGAAGCGCTGGTCGCGGAACAGGCAATGGGAAAAGAGCACTTTTGTTACACCATCCGGCACGATGGACGGATTGGACTTGGTCCCATCATCAACGCCCGAATGACCAAAGCAAAGGCCCAGGTCATTCGAGTGACGCTGGATACAGGCGAGGTGATCAAGTGCACGCCGGATCACCTGTTTATGCTGCGTGATGGCAGCTACAAACCCGCGGCTGCGCTCACTTCAAGTGATTCACTGATGCCTTTGTATCGCAAGCTATCAGATTCCAGCGAACCGGGAATCACGATTGACGGATACGAGATGGGTTGGGATCCACATTCGCAAACTTGGTTGTTCACACACTTGTTGGCCGACTGGTACAATCGCTGGCTTGGCGTTTATGCTGAAGGCGACGGAGATCATTGTCATCACGTTGATTTCAACAAACGAAACAACAACCCAACCAACATCCAGCGTTTGCCAGCTGCCGAGCATCTTGCATTGCACCAAGCGCACGTGAGTCGAACGCTTCATCGCCCAGAAATCGTCGAAAAATGTCGCCAACTTCGTCAATCTGACGCCTTCAGAGCGAAGATGAGTGACCGGATGCGCCAACCGCAGACGCGACAGTTACTCTGTGAACAAGCCAAAGCGCAATGGGCGGATGAAGCCTACAAAGCGTACATGATCCGCAAATGGCGGCAGTTCTACAACTCCAACGCGATCTATCGTCGCGAAAGCACTGAGCGTTTGAACCGAGCACAGCGCACGTATTGGAGCGATGAAGCAAACCGGCAGGCGCAAGCAGAGCGTGTTCGTCAGTACTTCGCTGATAACCCTTCAGTTCGGCTGGCGTTCTCGCGCAACGCGCAGACGCAGTGGCAAGATAAGGAATTGTTGTCCAGACGGCGTGAGCAAACGCAAGAGCAATGGACGCCTGAATTTAGAGCTAAGCGCCATGCCGCATTGCAAAAAACATACTATCACAAGACCATTGCTGCCTTGAAGCGGTTCGAAGTCACGCCGGGCGTCATTGATCTTGACGCTTATCGAGCACGTCGGATCGCCACGCGCGACAAGTCATTGTTGCGTTTTGACACGCTCTGCCGGCGGTACTTTGACGGCGAGGAGCAAAAGGCCAAGGAAGCTGTTGCCAATTATAATCACCGCATTGTGGTCGTAGAACGCTTGGAAGAACGCCTTGATGTGTACGACATTGAGGTGCCGGGCACCCACAATTTCGCGCTGGCCTGCGGGGTATTTGTGCACAACAGCGCCAAGCAGGGGCGAAACCGCGATTTCCAGGCCATTTTGCCGCTGCGGGGCAAGGTGCTCAACGTGGAGAAAGCCCGTTTGAACAAGCTGCTTGAAAACAAGGAATTGTCCAACGTGATCACGGCGCTTGGCACGGGCATTCGCGAGGAGTTCGACCTGGAGCGCCTGCGCTACGGCAAGGTTGTGATCATGACCGACGCCGACGTGGACGGCGCGCACATCCGCACGCTTTTGCTGACCTTCTTCTTCCGCAATTTCCGCTCCCTGATCGAGGCGGGGCACATCTACATCGCCCAGCCGCCGCTGTACATGGTGCGCCGCGGCAGCAAGCGCGAGTACCTGTTCGACGATGCGGCCTTGAGCGAACACCGCAAAGGCAGCAAGGGCAACCTGGAGATGCGGCGCTTCAAGGGCTTGGGCGAGATGAACGCCGAAGAGCTGTGGGAGACGACCATGAACCCTGAGGCCCGCGTGCTCAAGCAGGTGAGCATCAACGACGCGCTTGAGGCCGATGAGCTGTTCACCATCCTGATGGGCAGCGAGGTCAAGCCCAGGCGCGACTTCATCCGCGACAACGCCGACAAGATCACCAACCTGGACATCTGACGCTGGCTTTATTTGGTGTTGGCAAGTAGGGGCACGGCACGCCGTGCCCCTATTACATTTCTGTTACTCCGGCAGGAATCCGATCTGCCGGCGCTCTTGCTCTTCGGTGGGCGGTTCCATGAGCTGTTGAATAGCCTGGAAGATCTGGCGGATTACCACGTCATGTTTGCCAATGCGTTCCTCAAGCTCTTTGAGTTTCTGCACCAACTTTTTGTGAGTTGATAACATTTCCCGTAGACGAACAAACGTCCGCACGACTTGGATACTGGCAGCGACTGCTATTGGACTGTTGAGCACACTGGCCAACATGACCGCGCCGTGCTCAGTGAAAGCATAAGGGGTTTGGCGTGGGTCACGGTGCTTCTGAAGACCGGTCGCAAATTGCGGCTGGTTCAACAAGCGCTTGCGGCTACATTTTACTTGAAATCAAGTGTTGCGAGTTGGTGCCGGAGGAGGGACTTGAACCCACAAGGAGTAATCTCCACACGGTCCTGAACCGTGCGCGTCTGCCAGTTCCGCCACTCCGGCAAGGCCAGGCCAGATTGTACGTATCCCCCCGCGCGCTGTCAAGCAAACCCCCTCCCCCTCTTGACAAGGCGAGACCCGCGTTGTATAGTTTTCTTTGAACGTTCAAATTTAGTTGAACGGTCGATAGGAATAGAATGACAAGAAAAACTCAAACGAAGGCCAAAGCGCACGACATCGCCGGCGAATACCTCATCTCCAGCGTGGAACAGGCCAAGGCGCTGCTGGACGAGCTGCGCCTGCGGCTGGTGCGCGCGCTCGCCGGGGAAAAGCTGACCACCAAGCAGCTTGCCGACAAGTTGGGCGAAAAGCCCACCAAGCTCTACCACCACATGGAAGTGCTGGAGAGAAACGGCCTGGTTAGCGTGGTGGAAACGCGCATCAAATCAGGCATCGTGGAGAAATACTATCAATTGGTCGCGCGGCGTTTTCGCATCGACCAGTGCCTGCTCAAGTCCGAAAACGACGAGCCGCTTGCGCCGATGTTCGGCACCGCCCTGCGCGACATGTTCGACAAGACTCTATCCGAGTTCGAACGCGTGGCCGCTGACGAACCCAAGGCGCTGGACCCATGCCAGGAGCACGAAGCCTTCATCGTGCACCACAAACTGCACCTGCCCCCGGCCAAGGTCAAGCTGTTGCAAAAGAAGCTCAAAGCGTGGCTCGACCAACTCGGCGCCGCGGACGATCCCAAAGCGGGCGACGACTGGCTGCTGACGCTGGTGTTCCTGCCGACGGGCAAGAACATGGACAAACCACGCAAGAAGTGAAAACCCACCCCTCAAAGGAGCAAGCTATGGCACACGCCGTTGCAGCAAAACCACGGAAGGGCGAAGCCTATCGGTTCGAGCAGTTCGCCGCGGTCCGCCGCACGTTCGGCTTGACCTTCTCGCCCCATGGTCGGGAGGTCGCCTACATCAGCAACACCTCCGGCCAGTTCAACGCCTGGAAGCAGTCGGCCCAGGGCGGCTGGCCCTGGCAGCTGACGACGTTCGAGGACAACGCCGTGCGCGCGCTGGCGTGGACGCCGAATGAGGAGCTGCTGTTGCTGGCGGACCGACACGGCAACGAGCTGCACCAGATTTATCGCCTGCCCGCCGCCGGCGGTCACCCCGAGCAGCTGACTTTGGCGCAAAGCGCCCAGCACAACTTCAGCAAGTCAGGCTTATCCACGGATGGCCGCACCCTTGCGTATGCGTGCAACGAACGCGACCCCAAGGACATGGACCTCAAGCTGCTGGATGTGAAAAGCGGGGAGCAGACGTTGCTGTTGGGGGGCGACGCCACGTATTTTCCGTCCGGCTGGTCGCCGGACGGGCGCTACTTGCTTGCCGTCAAGGTCAACAGCAACACCGACCAGGACATCTTGCTGGTGGAGGTTCAATCGAAAAAAGCCACACTGCTGACCCCCCACCAGGACCCGACGGTCTACTCCCCCGTGGGGTGGGCGGCGGATGGCTCCGGCTTTTATCTGATCAGCGACGCGGGACGCCAGTTCAAGGGACTGGCTTTTTATGACCTGGCCAAACAGGGTTTTGAGTGGGTCGAGACCCCCGAGTGGGACGTGGAGGACTTCGATCAATCGCACGACGGCGCGCGACAGGCCTGGGTCGTTGACGAGGATGGGTACTCCCGCCTGTATGTAAAGAACACGGGCGGCAAGCAGATGAAGTTGCCCCAGTTGCCGGCAGGCGTGATCAGCGATTTGGCCTTCTCGCCGGACGGAAAGACGCTGGGCTTCTGCCTGAACCGCCCCGCGCACACCAGCGACGTCTACCTGCTGGATTTGGAGAAGGGAAGTTTGCAGCGCCTCACCTACAGCATGCTGGGCGGCGTGCCGGCGTCGGCCATGGTCGAGCCCGAGCTGGTGCGCTTCACCAGCTTCGACGG
>DATCIV010000075.1:0-3250 GCA_036507575.1 Candidatus Bipolaricaulota bacterium
GGCCAGTGGCTGTGGCGCATGGTCAGCTCGCTGGACCTGGGCTACTCGTTTCAGAACCAACAGCCCGTGCTGGAGCAGTTGTTCACAGCCGGCAGTTGGGAGAGCGGCATTCCCTTGCTGTGGACGCTGGTGCTGACCTTCGGCGCGATGTTGCTGAGCTGGGTGCTTGCATTGCCCATCGGCCTTTATGCGGCCACGCACCCCGGCTGGCGCGACCGGATCGTCAACTTCCTCGGATTTGCCGGCCTGTCCATTCCCAACTTCCTGCTCGCCGTTGGCTTGCTGTGGCTACTCGTGGTCGTGCTTCAAGTGGGGCGGACGTGTTGGGATTCCGAGCAGCTGGGGCAGACCGTTTGTCTGGGGATTTCAGGGCTGTTCGACGGCACGTTCGTCACCGCGCCCTGGAGCTTCGAGAAATTCGCCAATTTGCTCTGGCACCTGTGGCCGGCGCTGCTCGTGATCGCGGCGGCCAACGTGGCCGCCATCGTGCGCACCGTGCGCGGCGAGATGCTGAACGTGCTCAGCGAGCCCTACATCCAGGTCGCCCGCGCCAAGGGCGTGCGGGAGCGTTGGGTGATCTACAAGCACGCGCTCAAGAACGCGCTCAATCCCCTGATCAGCATGCTGGGCTATTGGCTGCCCTCGATGTTCGAAGGGAGCCTGGTCGCTGCCATGATCCTGCAGCTGCCGACCGTGGAGAAGGCTTATTGGAGCGCGCTGCGGCAGGGCGACCAGTACGTGGTGATGGCCGGCTTGATGTTTTTCAGCGTCGTGCTGGTTCTGGGCAATCTGCTGTCCGACCTGCTGCTGGCCTGGGTGAACCCGAAGATCCGCTACCAATGAGGAACCATGGATCTTGAACTGGCCCAGCCAAACATTGGGGCTGAAACCCCGGCGCAAACCGTTGCCAAGCCGCACTCCCGGGCGCGCGCGATCTGGCGGCGCTTGCGGCGCAGCAAGGTGGGCCTTATCGCCGGGGCGTTCCTGATGGCGATGGCGCTGCTCGCGTGCTTTGCCGGGTTCATCAGTCCTTACGGCGCGGGCGTCTTCCACGCCGACGCCAACGCCGTCGCCTACGACTACGTCCCCCCCATGATCGGCTGGATCCACTTCGACGGCCCGCAGCCCTACGTTTACGGCTTGCAGCGCAGCTACAACCCGCTCACCGGGGTCAAGGGTTACGTCGAGGACGTTTCCAAGCGCTATGATTTGGCATGGCTCGTGCGCGGCGAGCCGTACCTGTTGTTCGGTTTCATCCCCACGGACATCCATCTGCTGGGCACCGGCGAGCCCGACGGCTCGAGCGGGCAGGTCTTTCTGCTGGGCACCTACCGCTTCGGGCGCGACCTGCTGTCGCGCATCCTGTACGGCGCTCAGCTGGCTCTGGCCATCGGCCCGCTGGTGGTGCTGCTGAGCTTCGGCGTGGGCATCCTGTTCGGCGGGCTTTCCGGGTATTACGGCGGCAAGGTGGACACCTTGATCCAACGAAGCGTGGAGGTGGCCATGTCCCTGCCGCGCCTTGCGCTCCTGCTCGCCCTGTCCGCGACGCTGCCGCCGGGGCTGCCTGCCGAGGGGCGCTTCTTGGGCATCGTGCTCATCTTGGCCCTGGTGGGCTGGGCGCCGCTTGCCCGCGTGCTGCGCGGTCAGGTGCTGGCTTTGCGCGAGCAGGAGTTTGTCCAGGCAAGCCGCGCCCTGGGGGCAGGCGACCTGCGCATCCTGTTCAAGCACATCCTGCCCAACACCAGCGGATATTTGATCGTGGCGGCCACGCTGGCCGCTCCCGGCGCCATGCTGCTGGAAAGCACGCTCAGCTTCTTCGGCTTCGGACTGCAGGAGCCGCTGGTGAGCTGGGGCCTGCTGATGGCCGACCTGCTCGAGAATTTTCAATATCAGATCCAGTTTCACCCCTGGCTGATCGTGCCCGGTGTTTTCATCTTCCTGAGCGTGATGGCCTTCAATTTCCTGGGCGACGCCCTGCGCGACGCGATGGATCCATTCAGTCTGACCAAAGGAGAAAACGCATGATGTTTCGAGTCCTGCTCTTGTGCGTGTTTTGTCTATACATCGCTTCCAGCGACGTGGGGGCCACCTCCTTGGACGATTTGCTGTCCTTGGCAAGCGACGACGCGCTGCCCGAGGTGCGCCAGGCGGCGGGCTTCGCCCTTTCGATTGCCTTGATCAATGCAGGATGGACTCTGGAGCAATTGCGCGCGCTGGCCTTGGGCGGTGAGTCCGCCGAGGTGCGATCCGCCGCCGCACGAGCCCTGGGCACGTTGCGCGTCGGCGGGGCTCAAGGCGCCGACTTGATCGATCTGCTTCAAACCGCTGAGTTCACCGAAGAGCGGCAAGTGATCGCCGAGGCGCTTTCGAGGTACTGGTTGGATGCCGACCTGCCCCTGGAAACGTTGACCCAATGGGCATTAAGTGCAGAACCCGCCGAAGTGCGCGCCGCCGCCGTCCCCGCGTTGGCCGAGGCGCTTTCCGACAGTGCCTTGTCTGCCGCCCGGTTGTTGGACGGCGCTACGTCCGGGGCCACGGCCGAGTTTCGGCAGGCCGCCGCACGAGCCCTGATCCTCAGGCTTCAAGGCTCGCCGCTGTATGCCTGGACGACGGATCATCTTCTTCAATTGGCGTCGGGGCAAACCCTGACCTTGACCGGTTCCATGGCAGGCCTCAACCCGCAGTTGCGGGCTGCCGCTGCCTCCGTGCTCCGGCAGCGCTGGCAGAGCGCGGCACAAAGCGTGCAATCGCTGCAACGCATTGCAGGAGACCCAAGCGCTTCACTGGAGCTGCGGACAGCCGCCGGCGCGGTGTTGTCGGAAAGGTTGTTGTCGGCCAACCTTTCGCTGGAACAGTTGGAAGCCATGGCCGCAGGCGCCACGGAGCAGCTGCGGGCTGCTGCAGTGGATGCGCTGGTTCAGGCCTTGGTGGGCGCCGTGGGGCGTTTAGAGCTGAGCGCCGCGCAGTTGATCGAGTCAGTCGCAGGGGCGCACAGCGTCGAGTCCGGCGTCGCGCGCGCTCAAGCCGCTTTCGTGCTGCTGCGCACGGCGTTGGTGACGGTCGAAGGGCAGGTCGCGCTGGAGGCGATCGTCAACGGCGAAGCGACGGTCGTGTCGGGTTTTTCCATTGACGGGTCGCTTGAGGCGTTTCGTCGAGGGGCCGTGGATTTCCTCACGGGCATTTACACGTTCTTCGGCTTCATCGACCGCTTTGAAGACCCGTTACAACAATTGATGGACCTCGCTGCAAA
>DATCIV010000076.1:0-3922 GCA_036507575.1 Candidatus Bipolaricaulota bacterium
GATGACGTGCTCTATGACGCTACGCGCATGGCCGTCGTTGTGGCGTTGCACGGCGCGATCCAGCGGCGCCAATTTAACGAACTGGGGCCTGGCCCCCACCACGCTGAGCAGTTTCATGCTCCTCCCGCAACGTTACGCACGACACCCGAAAGAAGAACGCCCCCTTACGTGCCATGACCTCTCATTTGGTGGTGCTGATGGTCTGAAGGGTCACGCTGACCTCGCCGGGGCGAATGAGCTGTCGGACAGAGGCGTTGAGGAACTCCACGCTGACTGGCTCACCATCCTCCCCATAGCTTACGATCACTCCACCAGGCTCTTCTATGGCATCGACTGGAGGGGCCTCTCGTAGTACGAAAAAGAGCACATCTGCGTCAGGGTCATACCGAATTCTCATCATCCTCATCGCCCTCCTCCCCATAGCGTTTCGCTTGACTTGTCCAGTATACCGTCAAGATCTTTCGCTTTCCTTCAACTTCGACGAACGGTACGCGCAGCAAACCCTCTCCCCTGCGCGATTGCGCCACCAAGGCATTCTGATCACCGGACACGATCTGTTCTGGATTCTCTAGCATTTCCTCGACTTCTTGACGCGTCACTCCCAATTTTCTCTCCCACTCCTTCTGGCGCTCTTGGGCATGTTGGGTCTAAATGACAGGCATATTCTTTAACCTCTGCCATTGTTATCTCTCAGAGTCCGTCTTCAAAAGGGACACCATCCAACTGCAAGGGGGATCCATGCTTTATAACAATCTCCCTCTCCCGTCGGGAGAGGGTTGGGGTGAGGGTTGATCGGTGGTGCTGACTTCCCCCTCATGATGTCATGAATTCCGCGATGGATGCGACCACCATCTTGATTTGCTGCTCGTCCAGCTCCGGGTATATGGGCAGCGACAGCACGTCTTCGCTGGCCGCTTCAGTATGCGGCAGATCGCCCTTGCCGTAGCCCAAGTTCTGAAAACACTCCTGCAAATGCAGGCCAAGGGGATAATAAACGGCCGTGTCAATGCCGCCTTCCTTCAAGTGCGCGGCCAGCGCGTCGCGCTTTTCCGCGCCCACGCGGATGGTGTATTGGTGGTAGATATGGCTGTTGCCCTGGGTCACGCAGGGTGTTTGCACCCCTGATACGCCTTTCAGCAGCGCGTTGTAGCGATCGGCCTTCTCCTGGCGGGCTTTGGACCAGGCGTTCAAGTGCTTGAGCTTCACCCGCAGGATGGCGGCCTGCAGCGCGTCCAGCCGGCTGTTGTAGCCAACCACCTTGTGGTAGTACTTGGGCTTTGAGCCGTGCACGCGCAGGATGCGGATCTTTTCAGCAAGCGCGTCGTCGCTGGTGATCACCATGCCGCCGTCGCCGCAGGCGCCCAGATTTTTCGAGGGGAAAAAGCTGAAGCAGCCGGTGTGCCCCAGCGTGCCTGCCTGCTTGCCCTTGGAGGTGGCGCCAATGGCTTGGGCCGCGTCCTCGATCACGAACAGGCCGTGCTTTTGGGCAATCCGTTGCAGCGCCTCCATCTCAGCCATCTGGCCGTAGAGGTGCACGGGGATGATCGCTTTTGGTTGTCCGGGCAGCTTCCCGTTCAACCGTTTCTTCACATCTGCAGGGTCCATGTTGTAGGTGGCGGGGTCGATGTCCACGAACACGGGCGTGGCGCCCACGTTGCACACCGTGCCCGCGGTGGCGAAGAACGTGAACGAGGGGATCAACACGGCATCGCCTGGACCAACGCCCAGCGCGCGCAAGGACAGCAGCAACGCGTCCGTGCCGCTGGCCACGCCGATGGCGTGCTTGACGGCGCAATGCTGCGCCACTTCCTGCTCAAAGGCCTGCACTTCCGGCCCCATGATGAAGTGGCCCGAGGCCAGCACGCGGGACACGGCTTCGTCCAGCTCGGGCTTGATCGCGCGATACTGCGCCTGCAAATCCAACTGAGGGATGCTCAAGGCTCCTCCTCCAAAGCAATTTCCCGGCCCATCTGCCGATATCGCCTTCCACACGCGCACACCGCTTGCTCTCCCTTGAACGACAGCGTCTGCCCGCAGGCGCACATCCAGCCGTGCACCCGCGCGGGCACGCCATAGACGATGGCATAATCCGGCACGTCCTGGGTGACCACCGAGCCGGCGCCGATGAAGGCGTGAGCGCCCAGCGTGATGCCGCATACGACAGTGGCATTGGCCCCGATCGTGCAGCCCCGCTTGACCAGGGTTTTTGCGTAGCCCGCCGGCCCCTTGGGAAACGCCGCGCGCGGGTTGAGGTCGTTGGTGAACACCATGGAGGGGCCGCAGAACACGTCGTCCTCCAGGGTCACGCCCTCGTACACCGAGACGTTGTTCTGGATCTTGACGCCGTTGCCGATGCGCACGTGGTTGGCCACAAACACGTTCTGCCCCAAGCTGCAGCGCTCACCGATCACGGCCTGGGGCATGACGTGGCAGAAGTGCCAGACCTTGCTCCCCGCCCCGACCTGGGCGCCGTCGTCTACGCAGGCGGTGGGATGAATGGTGACGTCTTTCACTCTAACACACTCTCCAAGGTAACGGGCTTGCCCGACTCGTTCATGGACCGCTGCGCCGCCTCCAGCACGTGCAGCACCCGCAGGCCGCTTTCTCCATCGGTGAGCGGCCGCTCGCGCTCGCGCACGCACTTCAGGAAATGCTCGCACTCCAGGCGCAGGGGCTCGACCTCGGGCAGATATAACGTGGTCTCCGACACTTGGCGCAGCATGGGTTGATCTCCCAGGAACTCAACGCGTTTGTCGTAGAGCTTGAGCTTGCCCTCGCGGGCCACGTCGTCGAACACCACCATCTTCTTCTCGCCCACCACCACCAGCTTCTGCTCCTTGTACGGGTGCAGCCAGCTCACGAACACGTGGGCGCGCACGCGGGTGGGAAACACCAGCTTGGTGAGCGTGACGTCCGCGATGTTGGGCTGGAGGTAGGCCCCGCCCAGCGCGCTGACCTCCAGGGGCATCTGCCCCACCAGCCGCAGCAGCACGGCGAGGTCGTGCGGGGCAAAGCTCCACAGGATGTTCTCCTCCTTGCGCACCTTGCCGAGATTCAGACGGTTGGAGTAGAGGTAAAAAACCTCACCCAACTCTCCGGAGCGGATCAGGCTCTCTAATTGAGCTATGGCGGGATGGTACTCCAGCAGGTGGCCCACCATCAGCACCGCCTCTTGCCGCTTCGCCAGCTGCACCAATTCCTCTCCGTCGCGGTAGCGCAATGCCAGCGGCTTTTCCACGAACACGTCCTTGCCGGCCAGCAGCGCCTGCTTCGCCAATGGGTAGTGGGTTTCCGCCGGCGTGGCCAACACCACGGCGCGCACGGCAGGGTCGGCCAGAACTCCTTCGACGTCGGCGCTGACCGCAACGCCGGGGTACTGGCTTTGCAAACCCGTCAAGCGCTCGGGCGCGTTGTCGCAAACAACCTGCAGCGCGCCCAGCTGATGAAAGTTGCGCACCAAGTTCTTGCCCCAGTATCCGCAGCCGATCACGGCAACCTTGGGTTGGCTCATGAGGCCCCCTTTGGCTCTTGGGTAACGTACCCGCTTTGTGTAATGAAGTGCAGAATGTGCGCTGCCGCCTCTTCGGCGCTCACCTGGGTGGTGTCAACGGTCACTTCAGCGCCAGCGGGCGCTTCGTAGGGATCGTCGATGCCGGTGAACTCCTTGAGCAGCCCGGCGCGCGCCTTGGCGTACAGCCCCTTGCGGTCCCGCCCTTCGCACACCTCAAGCGGCGTGGACACGTGCACCTCGATGAAGCCGCCGTACTGGCCGATGAGCTCACGCACCTGGCGCCGGGTGGCGGCATAGGGGGCAATCGGAGCGCAGACGGCGATGCCGCGGTTCTTGGTGATCTCGCTGGCGACGAAGCCGATGCGCTGGATGTTGAGGTTGCGATGCTCCTTGGAAAAGCCCAGCTCGCTG
>DATCIV010000077.1:0-8466 GCA_036507575.1 Candidatus Bipolaricaulota bacterium
GACGACCGCAAGATCACGGTGCTGGACCCGGAGAGTTTGGAGGGTCTGGCCGGGCCGTTCCCCATTCCGCTTGGGGTCAACCTGATCATCTAAGGTAACCGCACGGATCCGCATGATGTTGGTGCCACGCGGTGAGCTGTACGTGCTTTCGCTTCACGCGAACCGTGAACCTGACCGGCTGTTTTGCGCCGGGGACGAAAGAGGGCACTCTGCTGCCGGACGCCTGTCCTTACGCCATCGGTGGGACAGCGGTTACATTAACCGATGTTCAAGCGCTACGTTTTTTGGTAGCCAGGGGATTTTACGATGAAGGGAAACGCACTCTTGTCGGTGTTTGGCAGCGGCAGGAGATGAAAAAATACAAATGAAGCGGCCATTTCTGACGCTGTGGGGGCGCATTGGCATCGTCTGTCTGGCGTATGCCGTGACGGCGGGCATGGTGCTGTCTCAAGCGGTTTCACACGGGTTTGTGCTCATGGTATTGCTGTTGCCTTTAGCGGTGACGGCTTTGGCCTTCGGGCCGCTTGCCGGCGCTGGTTTTGGGTTGATCACGGGCATGCTTGCCGCCGTGTTGAGTCTGCTGACCGCTGCGACCGTGCCGTTGCTGGACAATCCGATGGTCAGCGTGATGTTTTACATGGGGGTGGGCGCGGTCCTGGGCTGCCTTCATCCCTGGTCGCAGGGGCGCAGCAAAGAGGTGTTGCAGCAGGAAGCCTGGGAGCGCGCCTGGGACATCCAGCTCAAGTTGGATGCCAAGGGAAACGTGCTGGCGCGCAACGTGCGGGCGAGCAACGTGCTTGGCAACGTGCAGCACCTGTTTGACGTCGTGCACCCCGAAGAGAAAGAGCGGGCAAGGGAGCAGCTCGAATACGCCTACACCAGGGATGAAACGCGCTGGCCGGTGCGCGTGGTGGGACTCAACCAGCAGGTTTTCCCGGTGGAGGCGCAGATGATCCGCGATGGCGAGTCGCTGTCGCTGGAGTTGCACGACCTATCCGAGCTCTACAAGATCGAGCGCCAGCTGTCCGAAACGGAGGCGCGCTATCGCGTGCTGATCGAAGACGCCATCGCCTCCCTGGACGCGGGCATCGTCGTCCTGGATCGCAATCGACAGGTGCTGTGGGCCAATGAGGCGCTCGCCCACATGCTGGGCTTGGATCAGGAATGGCTGGTGGGCCGGGACCTGGACCGCATCCTGGAAAAGGCCGCAGATCGGTTCCTTTCCCCGGAAGTGCCGAAGCAGATCGCGCAGCCGTCCGCCTCGGCCACCAACCTGACCATCGCGATTCAAAACGGGAAAGGCTGTCGCATTTTCGACTACAACAGCATTCCCATCTCCACCGAACGCTATCAAGGCGGGCGCATCGATTACTTCTACGACATCACCGACAACAAACAGCTCGAAGAAAGTCTGTTGCGCCAGACCGAGCAGCTGAAGGCGATCAACGAGCGCTTGGAGGCCTTCACGCATGTGGTCTCGCACGACCTCAAAGAGCCGTTGCGTTCGTTGGAGATGTTCAGCTCCTATCTGCTGGAGGACTACGAAGCGTTGTTGGATGAAGAGGGAAAGGACTACCTGCAGTCCATCGTGCGCGCGGCCAAGCGCATGAAGGGGCTGATCGACGACCTGCTGGACTTGGCCAGCATCGGACGGCGCAACGAGCCCAAGGAGCTTGTGGATCTGAATCAGGCGCTGAAGGACGTGCTGCACGATCTGGAGGCGTCCCTGGTCGGGGTGCAGGTGTTCCAACCTCACGCGCCATTGCCCGACGTCTGCGTCAACCGCACCCGCATCGAGCAGCTGTTTGCCAACTTGATCTCCAACGGGGTGAAGTATAATGACAAGCAGGACAAACGCGTGGAGGTCGGCTGGGAACGAAAGGGGAAAGGGTTTGAGTTCTGGGTCAAGGACAACGGAATCGGCATCGAGCAGGAGTACATCAAGAGCAGGATCTTCGAGTTGTTTGAGCGGTTGAACCCTCAGCATGACAATTATGAAGGCACTGGAGCGGGTTTGGCCATCTGCAAGCGCATCGTGGAAGAATATGGCGGAAAGATCTGGGCGGAATCGAAAGTCGGCGAGGGCAGTACCTTCTACTTCACTCTACCCGAACCCAATACCAAGGTGGTGAACCATCATGAAGCGGCTGAGAATCTTGTTGGTTGAGGACAACCCAGACGACGTGAAGATCACGCAGCGCACCCTCAAAAAGGGCAATTTAAAGGACGAGCTGTTCGTGGTGAAAGACGGCCAGGAGGCTTTGGATTTTCTGAACCAGCGCGGCCAGCATCAAGGCACCCCCCGCCCCGACCTCATCTTTCTGGATTTGAACCTGCCGAAGGTGTCAGGGCTTGAAGTGTTGGAGCAAATAAAGAAGAGCCCCGCCCACAGGCGCATTCCCGTGATCGTCCTGACGGTTTCACGCCGCGAGGAAGATCGCATCCGGGCCTACGACTCCGGCGCCAGCAGCTACATCCAAAAACCGGCGAGTTCCAGTGAGTTCATTCGTGCCATCAACACCGTGCGCGACTACTGGGAGATGGCCGAGTTGCCCCCTGAATGAACAGCACAGGATTTCCACCTTTCTTTCATGGTCTTTCCACAAACTTGAAAGTAGGATTCAGATGGGATGGACGGGGCACAAGGGTCAGCTGTCTTCTTCGGAAGTAACCTCTTGGCCTTTGATTCCGCACGCCTGTCCTGACACATCGTCATTCGGGGCAGTATGCTCTCGAGTGATGATCGCAACGGAAGGGTCTTTGACATGATCCAAACCCGCACTTGGTGCTGGTCGGCTTGTGGGCTTACAGCCCGAAAAGCGGGGGTTTTGCCGGGCCATCTTGCCAACCTCCTGTGGCGCGGATTTTCCCCCCGTTACACGCCGGCAAAGGTTTGGATCTCAACTCTTCTGTAGTTGCTAACCTCATTCAGGGGAAGGTGAGCCCCCACTCACCTTCCCTCCTTCCTCTGCTCAAGCGCCTTCTCCGTAAGTTCCCTTGCCATTTGGGGGTTTGCCTTGCCGCCGCTCTTATTCATCACTTGCCCTACAAACCAACCGATCAACCCCGCCTTGCCGGACTTGTACCTCTCGACTTCGCCGGGGTTTTCAGCGAGGGCTTGTCGGATCCATTGCTCGAGCTGATCTGTATTTGAGATCTGGCGCAGTTCCTGCTCCCCGACGATGGAAAGCGGCGATCTCCCGCTGCTGAAGGCCATTTCAACGACCTCTTTTGCCGTGTTGCGGTTGATCTCCCCTCGCTCGACCAACCCCAGCACGCCGGCCAGTTCTTCAGGGTCGACGCGCAGTGACCCGTGTTCCTTAAGCAGCCGCAGCATCTCCCCCATCATCCAGTTGCTGACCTCCTTGGGTTTGGGAAAATGCTGGATGACGGCCTCGACATAGCGCGCGACCTCCGGCTCTTCGGTGAGCACGCCGATGTCGTAGCTGGGCAGCCCATAGCGCTGGGCAAAGCGCTCGCGCTGCTGGGCGGGCGTCTGCGGCATCGCCTCTCGCACGGCGGAAAGCCACTGCGAGTCCACTCGCACCGGCAGCAGGTCGGGCTCCGGAAAATAGCGATAGTCGTCCGATTCCTCTTTTGCGCGCTGCGGCACCGTCGTGTTCGAGTTCGCGTCCCACCCTCGGGTCTCCTGTACGATCGCTTGGCCGGACCGGATCAAGGCGCTCTGGCGCGCCATTTCGTGGTCCAACGCATCTTCGATGGCCTTGAACGAGTTCATGTTCTTGATCTCGGTCTTGGTGCCCAGATGGCGCAGATCCGCGGTGAGCGAGATGTTGGCGTCGCACCTGAGGGAGCCCTTCTCCAGATCGCCGTCGCAGACCTCAAGGTAGCGCAGCAGCTGTCGCAACGATTTCATGAAGGCGACGGCTTGTGCAGGGGATCTGAGATCCGGCTCGGTGACGATTTCAAGCAGCGGCATGCCTGCGCGATTGAGGTCCACCTGGGTTTTGCCGCCGTCCGCATGGACGAGCTTTCCGGCATCCTCCTCCAGGTGTACGCGGTGGATGCCCGCGTGACAGGCCTGGCCTTCAAACTCGAAATCGAGGTGGCCCTTGACGCATGCGGGAGCGGCGAACTGCGAGATCTGATACCCTTTCGGCAGATCAGGGTAGAAATAATTCTTGCGATCGAATGTCGATAGCGGCGAGATCGTGCAGTCGAGGGCCAACCCCACGCGCATTGCATACTCCAGCGCTTGACGGTTCAGCACGGGCAGCGAGCCCGGCATGCCCAGGCACACCGGACACGTCTGGGTGTTGGGCGCTTTGCCGAAATAGTCCGAGCTGCAGCCGCAGAACAGCTTGGTCCGCGTCTTCAGCTGGGCGTGGACTTCAAGGCCGATGACGGTGTGCATCTGATCCTGCATGCTCTCTCAGCGTGTGCAGTGGGTTTCGAGGCGACGGCAGCGCGCTACCATTGAGTCACCAGCTCCAGCGTCTGGCTGTCCGCATCCGCGGGCTTGGCGCGAATCGTGCCAAGCAGCGAGCCCCCGCTGGGATCATCCACGGTCGCCCGATAGCTGAGTGTCAGTTGCGCGCCAGGCTGCAAGGTCGTCTGGAAAGCCGTCAATTCGCCTTCGCTTAAGGTGAAATGTTCGTCCAGCTCCTCGACGACGGCCACCAGCTCCAGAGCGACCTTGGCTTCAACCACGATGCCTACGGCGATCTCCTCACCCTGTACGTCCACCGTGCGCGTCACCTTGACCAGATCGTTCTCGTCGCTATCGGTTTGATCCTGCAGGGAGCCGGAAGCGCTTGCCGTCGTGACGCAATCCTGATTTGAGTAGTCGGAGACGCCGTCGCGGTTGAACGCGCGCACGCGATAGCAATAGGTCGCATTGGGCTGCAGGTCGGCGCTGTCGGTGTAGTTTGCCACGTTGGCGGAAACCGTGTTGATTTCGACAAAGCCGCTTTCCGCGCCCTGGCGTTCCACGGTGAAGCCGTCTTCGTTGTCCGAGCGATCTTCCCACGCCAAATCAACTCGCCGGTCACTGATCGCCAGGGCGCCCAGGCCAGCGGGGCTGTTCGGTACGGGTGCTTGGCGGGCGATGACCGTGGCCTTTGCGGTGTTTTGGATGCCCAGGCCGTTGACCACCGTCAGGGTCGCTACGTACGTGCCGGGGCGGCTGTACGTGTGCTTTACAATGACCTCGCTGCTGGAGCTCCCGTCGCCCAGGTCCCACTGGTAGGTCACGATGCTGGTGTACAAATCGTGCGAAGCCACCGCGCTGAAGTGAACCTCAAAAGGCACGGTGCCTTGCTGGGGGATCGCCTCAATCACGGCCACGGGCGCCAGCTTGGTTCCTTCAAGAAAGGCACAACCGCTGATCAGCAGCAGAGGGAGCAGGCACGACAAGGCCATCATCGGGCGCCGATTGCCCCTCGCTGTTGCCAGGCCTGCGACGTGGTGCGAGTGGAGGTTCAAAGCAGGGGCTCCAGTTTGGCCAGAGCTTCTTTCAACTCGCCGAATTGCTCCACCGGGATGGACACGCCCTTTTGGGTCGGCTTATACACCTCTTGCTCTTCGTCGAGGTAGAACTGGCGCAGATCCACGTAACGCTTGCCCTTGAACTCATTGAGCCGCACTTGGATCTGGCGGCCCGGGCCGCGATCGATGACGGCCACGATTTGATCAACGCTCTGTTGGTTCTCTGCAGTGTCGCTCATCTGACTCCTCCCATGGAAATGCTGATCATAGCATTTTAACAGGTTATGCCGAATGGGGAAAGGGCGCATTTTGCCGCACGCAAAGCCCGCGCAAACATGGAATCGCAGCTCAAGGCCGAAGCGATGAAGCTTCTTCAGGATCGGCGCAGTTGCCACAACGTCAACAGGAAGGATTCCACCAGCAGCTGGACGTTGGCGTTCGCCTTCAACGCGCCGCAAGCCAACGACATGCGGTGCACGCCCTCCAACGCCCGCGCCGCCGGGTGCGCGTTGCTTTGATGGCACAGGAAATTCAGTCCCTGCAACAGGTATTCCAAGTTCGGCCGCTCCAGTTTTGCAAGCGCTGCCGACAGCTGCAGCACATCCATCACGCTCCATTGATCAAGCACTCCGAAAAGTGCGCGTGTGGCGTCGTGCAACGTCGGCAACTGCTTCTCCGACAATACTGTGGCAAATCCTTGCGGACTTTGCTCCGGCGGCGCACAAGCTCCGGTGGGTTCGAATACCTCAAGCCACGAGGGGTTACCCCAACACAATGCGAACGCGTCCTGCTCAAGCGCTGCGGCGCCGACGCGCACCAAACGGCAACGCGAAATCACCGTCGGCAGCAACTCACCGACGTGCTGAGTGAGCAGGAGGAATAGGGCAAATGGGGGGGGAGATTCCAGCATTTTGAGCAAGGCGTTTGCGGCTTCACGGCTGAGGGATTCGGCCTTCTCTATCACATAAACCTTGTGGCGCGCTTGATGCGGAGGGTAGAGCGCGTTTCTCTGAATATCCCTCACCTGCTCGATTTTTACGTTCTTCCCTTGCGGCTGCAGCCACAACACATCGGGGTGCGAACCATGGGCCAGCTTGATGCAGTGCCCGCAAGTACCGCAGGACGTGCGGCAGAACAACTTCAAGATGAAATCGCGCGCCAACTGCGGCGCCTGGGATCCGCTCAACACGTAAGCGTGGGCAAGGTGCTCCGTGTACAGCAGCCTTTCCAACTGTCTCTGGGCCATGGCAAGAGTGTATCAAAGCCTGGTGCAGATTGCCTTGCGGCATCCGTTTTTCTAGGATATCTCGCATGCTCTGGACCTTTGTCATTGCGATGGCGTTCACGCGGCTCGGCATTCTGCTCGTCGTGCGCATGGCACCACGGTGGGGGCTGCTGGACAAGCCCGACAGCGGCCGCAAGCTGCATGCTGTTGCCAAACCGGCGGTCGGCTTGGCCTTGGGCTTCGGGGTGCTGAGCAGCGGGGTGATGTGGCTTGGCAGCCTCTACAGCTGGGCCGCGCTGGCCGGGTCGCTCGCGCTGCTGGCGGTGGGCGTCGACGATGACCGCCGGCCTCGATCCGCGCTTTGCAAACTGGCGGCACAACTGCTGATTGCCGCGCTCACCGTGTGGGGCGCACAGCTATCGCCTGACATGGTGTCGCTGCTGGGCATGGAGGTGCCCTTGCATGGTGCGGCTTACTACGCGGTCGCCGTACTTTGGATCGCGGCGCTGACCAATGCCTTCAACCTCATTGATGGCAGCGACGGATTGGCCATTGGGATCGCTTGGCTGACCGCGGGCAGCTTCGCACTTTTCGCTGCTGACACGTTGGAGCAACAGATTGCGCTTGCGCTGCTGGGCGCCGCCAGCGTGTTTTGGTGGTACAACAAGCCGAGCGCCCGGATGTTTCTGGGTGACGGTGGCGCCTACTTTGTGGGGGGGATGCTGGCGCTGCTCAGCCTGCACCGAGCAACAACGCAAGCGCCGGGCGGGTTTGACCTGGTGAAACTGGGGCTGTTGTTCTTGGTGCCGCTGGGGGACTTGGTGTACTCGATTGTCAGGAGATTGGCGGTCGGGCGCTCGATCCTGCGCGCCGACGACCGGCATATCCATCATCGTTTGCAGCGCGCCCTGGGTTGCTGGCCGATGCTGATTCTGCTCTACGCATTGACCTGTTTGGGCGTTTGGCTGGCGTGGTGGAGATGAGCGGATTCGAACCGCCGACCCCTACGTTGCGAACGTAGTGCTCTCCCAGCTGAGCTACATCCCCATGTTTGGTGGCGGGGGAGGGACTCGAACCCTCGCCCTGTCGCTTATGAGACGACCGCTCTCAACCAGCTGAGCTACCCCGCCCTTGGAGGTTTCCGGCATTGAAAGGGTCGAGCGTGGATGCGGGGGCTGGATTCGAACCAGCAACCTCCGGGTTATGAGCCCGACGAGCTTCCTGTTGCTCCACCCCGCATGATCTTGCGGCATTATAACCGGCCTTCCCAACGGGCGCAACCAATCGCGGCCGTTCGATTTCTTCGTTAAAACCGCGCTTTTTGGGGTAGAAGCTCTCCTGAGCAAGTGACCATCGTCGCGCTGGAAAGTGTTAGCCGTAATCCCCGCGCGCAAGGCATTTTTCTACAATCAAGATCGAATAGATGTGAATCCACTCTTATACGGAGCGATGCCGATGATGGAGCGGAGAATGATCCAAAAGCGTTGTGCGTTATGCTGCTCGGCACTGGTCTGGCTGCTGTGGGCGTGTGGGGCCAGCGGCTACGGCCAAGTGGCCGTGACCGAGGTTTCGCTGGATGGCCAAGTCGTTGAACCCAGCGGCGGCGCCAGCCAAGTGGTGTTCAGCCTCACCATTCAAGATCGCGATCCCCTGTCCAACGACACCAGCGGAATTCAAGTGCAGTGCATCTTGATTCAAAACCTCGGCACAGCGACGATGCTGGACATCCCGTCGGTCATTTTGCAGGGGCCCGACGTTCAGTCGCCATCGGCTGTTTTCACTATGGTTCCGCC
>DATCIV010000078.1:0-2465 GCA_036507575.1 Candidatus Bipolaricaulota bacterium
CGAACTTGTCCACCACGCCGTGGCGGCGCAGCATCTGGGTGACGTGGAGCACCAAGTCGGTTGCGGTGACCCCTTCCTGCAGCCGGCCGTGCAGTTTGAAGCCCACCACCTGCGGGGTGAGCAGGTACAGGGGTTGGCCCAACATGGCGGCTTCGGCTTCGATGCCGCCTACGCCCCAGCCCACCACGCCCAAGCCGTTGATCATGGTGGTGTGAGAATCCGTGCCCACCAGCGTGTCGGGATAGGCCACCGTCTTTCCGCCTTGGCGTTTGGTTTGCACCACCCTGGCCAGGTACTCCAAATTGACCTGGTGCACGATGCCGGTGGCGGGGGGCACGGCGCGGAAATTCTTGAACGACTCCTGGCCCCAGCGCAGGAATTCGTAGCGCTCGCGGTTGCGTTCGAACTCGCGCTCGGCGTTGTAGAACAAGGCGTGCAGCGAGCCGAACTGATCCACCTGCACCGAATGATCGATCACCAGGTCCACCGGGATCAGGGGGTTGATCTTCTTGGGATTGCCCCCCAAACGCGCCATGGCCGAGCGCAGCGCCGCCAAGTCCACCACCGCCGGCACGCCGGTGAAGTCCTGCAAAAGCACGCGGGCGGGCATGAAGGCGATCTCGCGCTGCGGGGCCCGGGGCGTCCAGCCCGCCAGCGTGTGGACGTCCTCCTCGGTGACCAGGAAGCCGTCGCAGCTTCGGACCAAGGACTCCAGCAATACTTTCAGGGAGAAGGGGAAGCTGGATATGCGGCCCAAACCAGCGTCCTCAAGTCGTTGCAGGCGGTGGTAGGTGACTGGGCCTTTGGAGGTTTTCAAGGTGGAGGCGGTGCCGAACGGGTGCTTCATGGAACTCCTTTCCTGCGCATTAAGCGTGGCGCCGCGCGGGCCGCAGACAGGGCGCCTTCAACCCAGTTGCAGCCGTGGCCTGTAAAAGCGCAGTGATTGTAATCGCTGCGCGCTGCCCCCGCCAGCGGCATCTAAGCGATTGAAATGCCTTTGGGCTCTCATAAAAACGTTTCCGCTGGGCGCTTGTCGCGGGCGAGCGACTCGTCGCCGATGGCCGGGGGCTTGATTTTGCGCCAAATGGTGCTATAGTATGGCCAGCCTGTAGAGCAGTAGGCAGGTTGCATTGTGCATCTGACCGAGAAAGGCTTCACCCATGTGTCCGGCTAGCATGGTTTTACCCTCCTAGTCCGCAACATTGTGGTCGCAAGCAAATTCACGCAGGCTGAAGGAGGGTATCAGAGTATGCCTAAAGGAACCGTCAAGTGGTTCAACGACTCCAAGGGCTATGGGTTCATCTCCCAGGAAAACGGTGGCGAAGATGTGTTTGTGCACTTCTCCGGCATCGCAGCCGAAGGGTACAAGACGCTACGGGAGGGCCAAGCGGTTGAGTTCGAGATCCAGAAGGATGCAAAGGGTCTGCGCGCCGTGAACGTCATGCCCAAGTGAGCTTGAAACTCGAATGAAAAAAGTGAGAGCGGGACGGCAACGTCCCGCTCTCACTTTCTCGCCCTCTCGTGATGGGATGCTAGCAAGGCGTCGAGCACGGCGCGGGGCTGCCGGCGTACACGCGGGCCACGCGTTTGGACAGCGCGGTGAGCACGATCTCCGAGAAGCTGGCCCCCAGGCCCTGCGCGATCTCCAGGGCCGGCAGCCGTTCGTGAATCAGATAGACCTCATCGTCCACGTTCACGTTGGGAACGTCCGTCACGTCCACCGTGAGCTGGTCCATCGAAATGCCCCCCACCATCGGGGCGTACTGATCGCCAATCAGCACTTTGCCGGAATTCTTGAGCCACCAGCTCACGCCGTCGGCGTAGCCGATGGGCAGGGTGGCGATGCGCCGCGCGCTGCGGGTTTGATAGCTGCGCCCGTAGCCGATGGTGCGGCCGGGCGGCAACTCGCTCACCGAGGTGACCCAGGTGCGCAGGCTTAAGATGGGCTTGACCGGCGCCGTCCAATCGGCCTGCACCTCGGGGGCGCCGTACAGCAAAATGCCCGGGCGCACCATGTTGAAGGGATCCTGGGTGACCTGTTTTTCGTATTGGACGAGGCCGGAGGAGTTGGCAAGGTGGCGCAAGGGCGGCAGCAGGTCGTGACGCTGCAGCTCCCGCAACAAGCGCGTGAACGATTCGATCTGACCCAGGGTAAACGCCCGGTCCTGGGGCTCGGTGCTATAAGAGGCGCTGAAGTGCGAGAAGATGCCGCGCAGTTCCAGATGCGAAAGTTGGGCCACTGCTTTGGCCAGTTGAAAGGCTTCTTCCCACCAGATGCCGTTGCGCCCCATGCCGGTGTCCACCTTGATCTGGATGCCCACGCGCCGGCGCTTGCCCCTTGCTTCCTGATCGAGGGATTTGGCAAAGGTCAGGGAAGACAGGGTCACGTCCACGTCCGCCTCGACCAACTGTGGGATGTGGCTGGGGCGAGAGGCGCTGAAGATGAGGATGGGCTTTGCGATGCC
>DATCIV010000079.1:0-7134 GCA_036507575.1 Candidatus Bipolaricaulota bacterium
ACAATCAGATCGGGTGCGCCACGAACCTCATCCTCTTGAATGATGTTGGCCCTTTCATGTGAGATGAACAGAATATCCGGCTGAACAACATCCTTTCCCAAAATCACATCCAAAGGGGCATGAGCCACCATTCCCAATTGACGTTGTTCGACAAATTGGCCAATAGCTCGTTCCAACCTCCATGAAATTGCCTGGTGCTTGAAATTGGGTGAGGGCGTCATCAGCAATTCTCCTCCCAACAGCTCGTAGCGACGAGTCTCGGACTCGGGCAGGCTTTTGTAGTCCTCGTAGCGGAACGGGATAGATGCCTGGGCTTTGGCCATGGAAAATCACCTTATCCAGTCTAACGATATACCTTCACTCATGCTAGCGCGCGCTTAGCGCGCCAGGGCCTTGGCCCGCTCCACTTGCTGGCGGATCAGGTCGCAGCCCGCCTGCCAGAAGTTCGGATCGTTGATGTCAAAGCCCATTTCCTTCACCAGCTGCGCCGGCGCCTTGGACCCTCCCGCCGCGAGCAGGTTGAAATACTTGTCCACGAACACTTGTCCGATGCGCTGGTACTGCGCGTAGAGGGACAACACCAACAGCTCGCCGAAGGCATAGGCGTATACGTAGAACGGCACCTGGATGATGTGCGGGATGTACAGCCACCACCAGCCGTGGTCCGGGCCCAGCGTGAGCGAATGGGCGAACATCTCCTGCTGCGTGGCCTGCCACATCTGGCCGAACGCCTCGGTGGTCAGCTCCCCCTGCTGACGGCGCGCCTGGTGGGCTTGGCGTTCGAAGCGGAACATGGCCACCTGGCGGAACACCGTGGCGAACGTGTCTTCAATCTTGCTGCAGATCAGGGCCAACTTCTCCTGCTCGGTCGTCAGCTCCGCAAGCAGCTTGTCGAACACCAGCATCTCGGCAAACGTGCTCGCGGTCTCGGCCAGGGGCAGCACCGGGTGGAAGTCCAGCATGTGGTTCTTGCTGGCCAGCACGTCGTGGACGCCGTGGCCAAGCTCGTGCGCCAGCGTCATCACGTCGCGCAGGGTGTCGGTGTAGTTCATGAACACGTAGGGGTGAAGGTCCGGGGTGATTCCCGCGCAGTAGGCGCCCCCGCTCTTGCCGTCGGCCACGCGCGCGTCGATCCAGCGCTTGGAGAAGAAGGGCTTGATCATCTGCGCCAGTCGCGGGTCGAACTCGCCAAAGGCTTCGGTCACGATGTCTTGGGCGTCTTCGAAGGGGACCTTGGTCTTGGTGTCGGAAAGGGGCGCGTAGCGGTCGTAGTGGGTCAGCGACTTGACGCCCAGCAGGCGGCGCTTGAGCCGGTAGTAGTCCGCCACCACGGTGTAGTTGGAAACGCATACGTCCACCATCGCATCCACGGTCCGTTGCTCGACTTCGTTGTCCAGGTGGCGCTCGGACTCGGGCAGCGGAAAGCCTCGCAGCCGATCCAGCACCTCTTTCTCGTGGATGAGCGTGTTGTAGATGAAGGTGCACACGTGGGCGTTTTGCTTGAGGCTTGCGGTCACGGAGGAGGAGGCGGCCTTGCGCACCGCCCGCTGCGGGTCGTGCATCAACGCCAGGATCTGGCTCTGGTTGAGCTGCTCCCGCTTGCCTTCGCGCCTGAGCGCAAACGTGGTGCGGGCCGAGACCTCGGTGAACAGCCGGCCGAAGGCCACGCCGCGCGCGTTGGCCGTCTCCACCAGGATTTTTTCCTCGGGCTCGCTGAGGTGGTGCTTGGCCTCGGCGCGCTGCTGCTCGAGGTAGTGCCGATACGGGGCAAGCGCGGGGCTTTGAACCACTCGCTCATAGGCGCTTGCCGGGATGCGGCCCAGCTCGAGCTTGAAGAAGACCAGATGGGCGTTGACCGCGCTGCCGAACTCGCGCGCCTTTTGCAGGAGCGCGCCGCGCCGCGCGTCCTTGGTGTCGGTGGTGAAGTGCAAATTGGCAAAGGCCACCGGTTTGAACGCCGCGCGCGCCAGCGCTTCGTATTCGTCCAACGCCGCCTTCAAGTGCTCGGCCGTCAGCGACTCGGAGGCAATCGTGTTCTTGAAACGGCTTTCAAACGCCGAAGCGCGCGCCTTGGCGGCGCTAACAGCAGCTTCCAGGGCGGGGTCATCTGCGCCCCGGTATAAATCCGAAAGATCCCATACAGGCAAATCCGCTTGCACCGTCTTGACCATGGCTCCCTCTTTCTTCATCACGTTTGTTTGTATGCGCGAACCTTCACACCCGCTCGATGATGGCGGCCAGACTCTGCCCAAAACCGATGCAGATCGTGATCAGCCCCAAAGCCACGTCGCGTCGCTCCATCTCGTGCAGCAGCGTGGCCGTCAAGCGCGCGCCGGTGGCGCCCAGCGGGTGTCCCAGCGCGATCGCCCCGCCGTTGACGTTGACCTTCTCCCAGTCGGGCTTGAGTTCCTTGCCCCAGGCAAGCACCACCGAGGCGAAGGCCTCGTTGATCTCGATCAGATCGATGTCCGAGAGCTTCAAACCCGCTTTCTGTAAAACTTTCTGCGTCGACGGGATCGGGCCCGTCAACATGATCGTGGGGTCCACCCCGGCCACCGCCCAGCTGCGAAAGCGCGCGCGGGCTTTCAAGCCAAGCTCCTTGGCCTTGTCTTCGGACGCGATCAGCACGGCGGCGGCGCCGTCGCTGATCTGCGAGGAGTTGCCGGCCGTGATGCGGCCGTTGGGGCGGAAGGCCGGTTTCAACGACGCCATCTTCTCCGGCGAGGTGCCGCGGCGGATGCCCTCGTCCCGGTCCAGGACTTGACCGTTTGCCTTCACAGGGACGATCTCTTTTGCGAAGTAGCAGGCATCTTGAGCCGCTGCCGCTTTGCGGTGGCTTTCCAACGAGAATTGATCCAGCTCCTGGCGGGAGAGGCTCCATTGGTCCGCGATGCGCTCGGCGGACTCGCCCTGCCAGACGATTTCGTACTTCGAGATCAATTGTTCGTTCGCCGGCCCCATATCCGTGCCCATGGCTTCGCGCGTCATGCTCTCCACCCCGCCGCCCACGGCCACGTCCACCATGCCGGTGGCCACTTGCTGGGCCGCGTTTACGATCGCCTGCAGGCCCGAGGCGCACATGCGGTTGACGCTGGCCCCGGCCACGCTGACGGGCCATCCGCTGATCAAGGGCACCATCCGCCCGATGTTGCCCCCCTGCTCGCCTTTTTGCGTGACGCAGCCGAGGAGCACGTCCTCGACCATTTCGGGATTCAGCTTGTTGCGCTCCACCAGCGCCTTGAGCGTCACGGCGGACAGGTCGTCGGGCCGCACGTCCTTGAACATGCCCCCCTGCCGGCCGACGGCCGTGCGCACCGCGTCCACGATGACGGGTTGTTGCAATTTCATCGGCATCTCCTTAAAGCAACCCTTTGCTCTCCAGGCCGCTGAGGATATCGTTGACAAAGTCGTCCACGTTGTTGTAGGGGAAATTGCCGCCGCCCAACTTGGTGGACAGGTCCATGGCCGTAAAGCTCTTGCCGCCCCCCTGGAACTTGGTCATCGGCCCTTGGGGCAGGATAGGCAGCAGGTCCATCACGCTCTTGATGGGAAAGCGCGCCTTGGAGAACACGGTTTTCAAATTCTGGCTCAGCTCTTCTCGTGCGGACATGGCATCACCTCAAAACGGAGTTTGGGCTCAGTGTACGAACCCGCGTGGGAAAGTTGCAAACATAACCGCTGGTTGAAACGAGCATGTGATGAAGGTCTGAATTTGTAGGGCCGGCTGTGCCGGCCTGCGGAGAGCGACATGGCTGGCAGAGCCAGCCCTACACGGCCGTTCCGCTCGTCAAAAATCAAAGGTAGCAACTACCGGGTCGTGGTCAGAACTGCGGATGGGGGTGGTGGAATTGGCACTCAGGGATTCGGGGAAGCTGGCGTTGAAGTGCAGAATGTCCACGCCTGCCACGTGCTCCAATAGAGCGGGGCTGACCAGGAGGTGGTCCAGCACCTGCGCGTTGCCCTCGTAAATGTAGGTGAAGCGCTGACCTTCTGGAACTTGGTTTACCAGATTGGTCAGGGGCGTTTCATCCCCGAAACCCTCCAGAATCGCTAACGGATGATCCTCTCCCTCGCCCGGCTCGCCGAAGGGGAAGTCGTTGAGGTCGCCGGCCACCAGCACCAGTGCGTTAGGGTCTTGTGTTAGCAGCTCGTTGACGAAATCCCTGACAGCCTGCGCCTGGGCCTTGCGCTGGAGCTCCGTGGGCCGGCTGAAGGGTTTTCCGGCCAGGCTCTCCAGCCCGAAGATGGGGCTGTCGCCAATCTTGCTCTTGAAATGATTGCCGATGATGGTCAGCGTCTGGCCGTTGATTTGAAAGATCCCCACCAGCGGCTCGCGACCAGGGCTGGCGCTGTGAGGGCCGAAGGCGGCTTCCACCTCAGGCCCCTGCAACTGGTACGCCTCCAACAGCTCGACGCGGTTGGCGTCCCAGAGGAAACCCACTTCGATGCCGCGCGGATCGCTGGACTTGTGCGAGAACGCGCGGTAAGCGGCGCCGGTGGATGTGTTAACCTGCGTTGCCAATCGTTCCAGGATTTCCGCGTTTTCAACCTCTTGGACGACGAGGATCTGCGGGGCGCTTAGCTCCAGTCGGATCGCTTGCGCAAGTTTGGTGAGTTTCAGATCGTCCCCGGCGCTCCCTTCGACGTCGAAGAGGTTTTCCAAATTAAAGGTGACCACCGAAAGGGCGCTCGCCGCTGCGGTGCGCCGGCTGACGGGTGGCTGGGGCGGCGGCTGGGGTTCAACGGTCAGGTGGAGCGGCTGCAGCTTCCAATTGTCGAAGGTGTAATCCACCACGCCGACAAAGTCGGCCACACGGTCGCCCGGTCGAACAACCGTGGGCCTTTCTGCAGTGGCGTCGTCCACCAGGAGGCGCTCGGGGTTGTAGTCCACCTGGTTGGGGCCCGTGCTGCGCAGCAGCAGGTGCTGGCTTTCCGGGTCATAGCCCGAACCGGGCAGGGCGTTGCTTTGCGCCAGCAGCGCAAACTCGCCAAAACGGCTGGTCGGCCCAACCACCACCCCCTCCTCAATCGCGACGAGCATCCCTTCCAGGCGTTCCCAAAATTCAATTGCCCCTTGGATCGATTCGTCAGGTAGTGCAGTGATCTGGAAAGGCTCGGGCAGCGGATTTCTCTGCGACAAGACGTCCAGATGGGTGACGTCGGTCAGGGTCGTTTTGAAAAGCGCTTTGCCGAATTGCTCTTCCACTACTTTGGCCGTGATGCGCAGCAGATCTCCCGGCTGAGGGGCGGGGCGGCGCTTCAGAAAATCCCCGTCGTTGACGAGAATGCCGTCGGAAGTGCTTGGCTGCTCATCGCCCTGCGGATCTTGCAGCCAAACCTGCACACCATCCGCGGACACGGCAGTCACGATCCCGGAGGTCATGACCTGTTGGCCCACCCATGGCGAGAGAGGCCCTGCTCCTTGAATATCCATCACGGTGACGGCAGGGATCTGCACTTCACCGCCCCTGAATTCTGAGGTGAAACAAGCGGCCAGACCTGCCAGCGCAACGGCCCGAACGCACGTGCCAATCCTCATGTGCAAAATGCTATCACTGCTTGCGCTGCAACGCCATAAAGAAACAGGGGCGGCTGGCAGCCGCCCCCGCTGTTCGCTTTAGGCCAGGCTTTGCGCCAACATCATGCGATTGCCGTCGGGGTCGAAGAACGTGGCCAGCTTGACCTGCCCTTCGATGGTGTGGGTCGGACCGTCGAAGCGCACGCTCCTCTTCTCCAGGGATTTGCGGGCGGCGTCGATGTCGGCCACGCCGAAGGTGGGGGTGACCCCCCCCTCCACGTTGAGCTTCTCCACCTGGCTCAAGCCCAGGGTCACGTCCTTCCAGGCCGTCTGCACCTCGGCCCAGCCGTACTCGTCGAGGCGAAAGGTAACCTTGAACCCCAGCGCCTCCTGGTACCACTGGACGGATTTTTCGAGATCGCGCACGCCCAGCGCGCACACGATGCCGCCCTTGTATTGAATCGGTGAGGCCATGCTTCCCCCTTTTATACAACTGGTTGATTCCATATGGTACGAAAAGTATACTCATGAAAGTCGCCGCTGTCAAGGGGGGGGGACGTGCAGTTGACAACGCCTCAAGCGCTGGTCGCGCTGTGCCACCACCGCTGGAGCATTCCCCTGATCGCGGAGTTGCGCCTGGCCGGGGCCAAGTTCATCACGCTGGTGAACCGGCTTCAGATCAGCCGCGACTCACTCAGCCGCACGCTGATAGCGTTGCTCGAGGGGGGCTGGGTTCAGCACAACCCCGGCTACGGGCATCCCTTGCGCCCCGAGTACGTGCTCACGCCTAAAGGGCAAGGGATCGGCCCCGCCTGCGCAGCGCTCATGAGCGCGTTGCAAAGCCTTGACATTGAGGAAACGGCGCTCCACAAGTGGTCCTTGCCGGTGGTGTGCTGCCTGGGTGCAGGGCCCGCGCGCTTCGGTCAGCTCAAGGCGCGCCTGCCCGGGATCACCGCGCGCGCCCTGGCCCAGACGCTCAAGCAGCTGGACGGTGCAACGCTGGTCGAGCGGATTGATGTCACCGTAGAATTTTCCCAGCCGCGCTATGCGTTGACCCGCCGGGCGCAGCGGCTTGGCAGGGCGCTGAAGGCGTTGTGCGCGGCGTTGGATCTCAGCGGCTGACTTAGAACCCCTGGGAAAAGCCAGTCGCCTTGATCTTAAGTTGAGTTTGGCTCAGGAGCAGAACCAGTGTTGTTGGGCACTCTTAAAACTCGTGCGCAAGAATGCTGTAGGCGACCACGTCGTAAAAGGCGCCCCACTTGAGGATGTGGCCCCGCAGGCGCCCTTCGTACGTCATGCCGATCTTCTCCATCACCCGCCCTGAGGCCGGGTTGTGCGCCATGTAGTGCGCGTAGATGCGGTGCAATTTGAGCTCCTTGAAGCCGTAGGCAAGCACCGCCTTGGCGGCTTCGGTGGTGTACCCCTGACTCCAGTAGGGTTTGCCGATCCAATAGCCCAGCTCGGCGTTGGCGTGGGCCAGATCGAGCTTCAGGCTGATCACGCCCATCAGCGCGTCGTCGTCGTTGCGGGTAACGGCAAAGTTGACCAGCTCGCCCTTTTCAAAGCGTTCCTGGTGGGTGCCGATCCACTGCGCGGCCGCGCCGTCCGGGTAAGGG
>DATCIV010000080.1:0-4462 GCA_036507575.1 Candidatus Bipolaricaulota bacterium
CAAAGGCGGTGGTCAGCGTGGTGCGCGTGGAGCCGGAGAACATTACGCTCAAGTCCGCAGGGCCGAACATCTCCACCACCGCCTGCACGCGGCTGGACTGCTCGGGGTACCCTCCATCCCCTTCAAGGCCGGCGCTTTCATCTGCCGTGCCAAGCAACGAGACGAGGTGCCCCCCCGCGCTGCCGCCCCAGGCGCCGATTCTTTCCGGATCAAGGCCGTAGCGATCCGCGGTGGCGCGCAGGTGCCGCACGGCGCATTTCACGTCCTCGATCATCGCCGGGAATACGTAGCGAGGGGCCAGGCGGTAGTTCACCGAGATCACCAAATATCCCCGGCTCAACAGCTCCTCAAAATCCAGAGAGCCCGCGCCGCCCTTCTTGTCGCCGCCGTGCCAGCCACCGCCGTGGACGTACATGGCTACCGGCAAAGGCCCCGAAGCTTCGGCCGGATAGTGCGCGTCCAGCTTCAAGGGGACGCCGTTCGCCACGCAGTAGGTCAGATCGCGCTCAACCGTTCCCAGCTTTGTCGAGTCCGGCCCGCCCGACTGAGCCGCCATGGGCACGAAGCATAAGAACAAGGACGCAACCACCAGGGATATTTTGAGGGTTCTCATTGAAGAACCTCCTTATGTTATGGGAAGCGTAGAGGCCAATCGCCTAGAAATTCCATAGAAGCGTGGTTAAAAAAACACTGAAGGGGCAAGGCCTTCGCTTGCCCCTTCGATTCAACTCACGGTAGGGTGAGTTGATCCCTCTTGTTTTTGTGGTCCTCTCACCACAAATAGCAACCATGCGCGCCCAAGCGCATAGGACCCTATTCCTACGGAGGTATGCTTTGGAAGTCTTCTCTCGCTTTCACTTCACCCTAAGCCAAAGCGGGTCAAAGAAAAAGGAAAATCAGGTGGATAGAAGGTGAAAAAACGCCTTGCGCCTGCAAGATCCAGCGCTTAGAATGCGCTGAAACCCTGGAGGAACCCACTACACGCTCATGCAAGAACAACTCGAACTGCTCGACAAACGCTTGCGCAAGGTCGGCGATCGTCTTTGACCTGGCGCACCTGACGCAAGAGTTGGAGGCCCTGGAGAAGGACATGGCCTCCGAGAACTTCTGGGGCAACCCTCAGCGCAGCAAGGAAGTCACCCGCAAGGCCGAGTACAACCGCTCGATCCTGCAAGAATTCCGCAGCCTCAAAAGCCGCCTCGACGATCTTCACACCCTGCTGGAGCTGGCTGAAGAGGACGAAAGCCTGCACGGCGAGGCCGATGCGGAGGTCGCCACGCTGGAAAAGGGCCTGAACGCGCTGGAGCTGCACGCCTACCTCAACGGCCCGTACGACGCCAACAACTGCTACCTCAGCCTCAACGCCGGCGCCGGAGGGACCGAGGCTCAGGACTGGACCGATATGCTGCTGCGCATGTACAGCCGCTGGCTGGAGGCCAACGGCTACCGCTTCGAGCTGCTGGAGGTCGGCGCGGGCGAAGTGGCCGGCATCAAGAGCGCGACGCTGGCGATCGAGCACGCCTACGCCTACGGGCATTTGAAGGCCGAGCACGGCGTGCACCGGCTGGTGCGCATCTCGCCGTACGACGCCAAGCAGCGCCGTCACACCTCCTTTGCCTCGGTCAACGTGGTGCCCCAGATCGAGGATGAGCAGGTGGAAATCGACGAAGAAGACCTCAGGATCGACACCTACCGTTCCGGCGGCGCGGGCGGGCAGCACGTGAACAAGACCGACTCCGCCGTGCGCCTCACCCACTTGCCCACCGGCATCGTGGTGGCCTGCCAGCGCGAGCGCTCCCAGCACCAGAACAAGGACATCGCCATGAAGCTGCTGCAGGCCCGGCTGTTCGAGCTGGAGCAGCGCAAGCGCGAACAGCAATTGAAAGGCATCCAGGGGGACTTGAAGGCCATCGAGTGGGGCAGCCAGATTCGCTCGTACGTGTTCCAGCCGTATCAACTGGTCAAGGACCACCGCACCGGGGTCGAGGTGGGCAACATCCAGTCCGTGATGGATGGCAAGCTGGACCCCTTCATCGAGGCCTACCTGAGCCACCAGGAGTGAGCGCCGAGCGCCTGCCCTTGCGCGTTTTGGGGTAAACGATGCGCTCCCCGCCCAAATAGCCCAGGAAGCGCTCGAAGGCGCTTGAGATCGCGGGGTGATTCACAGAAAAGCCGTCGGACTCCGGATGATAACTGAGCACGTGCAGCGCCCCTTCGCGCCGGTCGTATTTGCCGTCGAAGCGCGCGACGAAGCGATCCTGGCACAGCACCGGCAGCACGTAATACCCCCAACGCCGTTGCTCAAGCGGCTTGTAGACCTCCCACACGTACTGGAAATCCCACAGCTTCTGCAAGGTGTTGCGGCCCCAGACCAGCGGGTCCAAGGGCGAGAGGAAGCGCGCCTTTTTCGAGAGCGCGGCCTGCTCTGCCCGCGCCAACGACGCTGCGGCATTTGCAGGCGCAAGGAAAGGGCTCTTGATCCCTTTGACCTCCACCTGCGCCAGCTCGTCCCGTTCAACGAGCGTCTCGATGGACTTGCCCCGCCGCATGTCGCGCACCAGCGCCCAGCTCTCCGAGTCGCCGCTCAGCGAGAGCAACCCCGCGTTTTGCACGCGCTTCTTGAGCCAGTAGGTCTGGAACTCCTCCCACGTGTGCGGGGCGGTTTCCACTTGGTCTGGCGGGAGGACGCGCTCGGTCAGGTCGAAGTAACGACGGAAGCTCACGCGGTGGGATACGCTGATGTGCCCCCGGTTCCACAGCACCTCAAGCGCGCTGTTGGCCGCGGTGGTAGACTTCCAGGCGCGGTGTTCCCCTTGAGCGATTTTCGAACCCTTCAACTCGTGGCTCGACAGCGGGCCCCGCGCCTGCAAGGCTTGGTATACCTCTTCGATGGCGCCTGGAAAATGTTTCGCCAGGTGCTTGGCGCGATGAGACTCCCACTGAGATCCCTCCGCCTGCATGAAGGCGCGCGAGGCCGGGAAGTGGTGCACGGGGACGGCGCACAGCGCCTTGTCCCAGTACTCAAAACCGAGCCGCTCCTGGTGGATCAAATCCAGCGCCTGATCCGGATGGGTTCCATCCACGCGCGCCTGGATCACCAGATCGTGGCTGCGGCCCAGGATGGGGAGCGTGTCCAGCTGCAACGCGTCCAGGTCCGCAAAGCATCGGCGAATGCCCGGCCGGCCCTTGGGGTAGCTGCGGGCGTGCAACCCCACCGCATACAGCTGAAACAGGCGCGCCTGCGACCGGCTCCAACGTAAATGCATGTCCCCTCCAACTAAAACATCAAATCCAACTCACCGACATAATATAACAGAAGACGCGCCTAAAAGAAAGGGCCGCAAGGGGGGGCGCCGCGCTCCTACTACGGCGGCCGGCTGACGTTGCTCAATGACGAAAACGATCATCGAATGGGCATTTACCGGCTTTAACCTGCCTTCTACAGACTTTCTATGCGCCCTGGGCTAGGGTGGGCTTCACCTCAGCGTTGCAACGCAGGATGAAAGGAGTCTCATCATGAAAGGACGTTTTTCTCTGTTGGTGACCATCGGCGCTTTGCTGATCTTTATCGTGGGCCCGCTGGCACAGGAGCAGCTGGAGCGGGTGTTCTCCCACCTGAACTAAGAGCCCTCTAGAAAACCATCTCATAAGGAGGTCAACCATGCCTGAAGTGAACGCCCAAACGAGACCCACGTACACGCGCCGCGATCTCATCGCGCGCTGGTGGTCCCGCCCCAAGGCCGTTGCAGTTGCGGTGGCCGGCGCGACGAGCATGGCGGCAACGGCCCTGGCGCAGGCCAGCGGCTTTGGCACGCGAGAGGCCGCTCATCTGCTGCGCCGGGCGGGGTTCGGCGGCACGCCGCAAGAGATCGAGGACCTGGCAGCCAAAGGGCGCCAGGGCGCGGTGGATTACCTGGTGGATTTTGAACAGGTCTCAAACGCTGCGATGGAGGATGCGCTCAGCGCGCTGGTTCAGGACGTCCCGCGCGGAGAGCGCGCCGAGCCTGGCAAGATCGACCTGAACACCTTGCGCGGGCTCCAGACGTGGTGGACCTATCGCATGGCCCACACCGCCCGCCCGCTGGAGGAGAAGATGACGCTCTTCTGGCACGACCACTTCGCCACCGCCATCTCCAAGGTCAACCGCGAGGACTACATGCTCGGCCAAAACCGGCTGTTCCGGGAGATGGCGCTGGCCAACTTCCGCGACCTGCTGGTGGAGGTGTCCAAGGACCCGGCCATGATCATCTGGCTGGACAACAACACCAACATCAAGGACGCGCCCAACGAAAACTATGGCCGCGAGCTGATGGAGCTGTTCACGATGGGCATCAATCACCTCGTCAGCGGCGAGCCCAATTACACAGAAACCGACATCAAGGAAGTGGCCAGAGCCTTCACGGGCTGGACCGTGCGCCGCCAAGGGTTCTTCTTCAACCGCGCCCAGCATGATGAAGGCGTC
>DATCIV010000081.1:0-4134 GCA_036507575.1 Candidatus Bipolaricaulota bacterium
CCCACCAGCCAAAAGCCTCTGCAAGCGCCCCCTGCGACCGGAAGGCCGGCTCGAAAAACCGTCCGCAAGCGGCCCCGCCAACGCCATCGCCAGCGGCGCGGTCACCTGGGCGATCAGCCTGCGGGCGGCAAACACCCGTCCCTGCACGCCGGGATCCACCTTCGCCTGCCAGATCGCCTGGTTGGACCCGTTGAGAATCGGGATGAAAAACGCCCCCAGAAACGCGGCGCTCGCCCACAGCAGCAGTTCCCGTCCCACCCCCAAAAGCAACTCCCCGCCCAGGCTGGCCAGCGTGATCCCCCACAACAGGCCGTGAACCCGCCGCTTGGGTCCGCCCCAGATGCCCAGCAGCAGGCCGCCTGCCACGCCGCCAAAGCCCGCGGCGGATTGGACCATCCCCAAAACAAGCTCGTCGTTGCCGGTGCGCGCCAGGATCATGGGCGCCATGAGGATCATGGCAAACGTCGCGATCAGGTTGGTGGAAAACAGCACCAACTGCAAGCCCAGCAGGCTGGGCCGAGCAAAGATGTACTGGAAGCCGTAGAGCGACTCGCGCCACAGATTGCCCTTTCCCTGCGCCTGGTCTGGATCGCGCGCCGGCTGCGGGATGCGCACCCACACCAGCGCGCCGATGGCGATAGCGAACGTGATCACGTCAATGGCCATCACGCCGGCGATGCCGATCACGCCAAGCAGGATCCCGGCGAGCAAGGGCGCCGCGATCGCGGAGGCCGATTCTGCAAGCGACAGCAGGCCGCTGGCGCGCGCGTACTGCGACTTGGGCAGCATCAGCGTGACCGCCGCCGAGTACGCCGGAAACTGGAACGCCTGAAACGCGCCGGAGAACGCGCCTGCCACGTACAAGTGCCAGATCTGCAGGCTGTCGGTGGCGTACAACAGCAGCAGCGCGATCGTGGCAAGCCCTGAGGCAAGGTCGCTGAGCATCATCACCAGCTTGCGGTTCCAGCGATCCACCAATGCGCCGGCGATGGGGCTGAGCAGCACCGTCGGGCCGAAGCTGAAAAAGCCCATCAGGGCCAGGGTCGTCGCCTGGCCCGTGGTCTCGAAAGCCCAGATGGCCAGGGCAAACACCGTCATGCCCGTGCCCAGCAGCGAGACCACCTGGCCGGCCCACACCACCAGAAAAGCCATCATCCCTTGCGGGCGAGAGGGGGCGTTCATGAAGGTCCTTTCGGGTGCAAGATGGGTTAGCTCTATGGGTGGAAGTTCACGCTGGGCAGGAACTGGGGCGGCCTTCGGGCCTTGGTCGCCTGCTCGAAGGCGTACGCCAGCTGGATGAGCCGAGGCTCCTGCCATGCCCCCGCGAAGAACGAGATGCCCACCGGCAATCCAAACGCAAACCCTGCCGGCACGGTGACGTGCGGATAACCGGCGACCGCAGCCAGCGAGGCGCTTTCCATGTCCCAGTTCCTGGCGTCGCCGTTGACCAGGTCGATCATCCACGCAAGCCCGCCCGAGGGCACCACGATCGCGTCGAGCCGATGCTTCTTCATCGCCGCGTCTATGCCGTCTTTGCGAGACAGGCGGCGGTTCTTGGCCAACGCGTCGCGATAAGCCTTGCCGGACAACGGCCCCTTCTCCTGCGCGATCTGCATGTGCTCTTGCCCGAAGTACGGCATCACGCGCGCTTTGTTTTCCTCGTTGAATCGGATCACGTCCGCAAGCGTGCGCACCCGCGCCTTCGGCCCCCGGGAAGCAAGATACTTGTTCAAGTCCGCTTTGAATTCGTAGTGCAGCACTTCCAGCTCCGACCTGCGCAGCCTGCCGATGGGGGGCACGTCGACGGGGTCCATCACCGTGGCGCCCAGCTGCTTCATCACGTCAATGCAAGCTTCAAAGATCCCCAGGATGCGCGGGTCCGACCCCGCCCGCTTGCGCGCCACACCGATGCGGGCGCCCCGCAGGCCATCCTTGTCCAGAAACAGGTCGTAATCCCTCAGTGCGCGCTTCCTGCCGGCTGAGGTTGCCGCATCCCGCTCATCCACGCCCGTCAGCGCCCCCAGCAAAATCGCTGCATCTGCAACCGTGCGCGCCATGGGGCCTGCGGTGTCCTGGCTGTGCGCGATGGGGATGATGCCGCTGCGGCTGACCAAACCCAGGGTGGGCTTGATGCCCACGATGCCGTTGGTCTGCGCGGGGCAGATGATGGATCCGTCCGTCTCCGTGCCGACCGCGGCCACGCACAGGTCGGCGGCCACCGCCGCGCCCGATCCGGAGGAGGAGCCGCAGGCGGAACGGTCCAGCGCGTACGGATTTTTCGTCAAACCGCCGCGGCTCGACCAGCCGCTGACCGAGCGCCTCCCGCGGAAGTTGGCCCACTCGCTCAAGTTCGTCTTGCCCAGGATCACGGCGCCCGCCGCGCGCAGGCGCTTGACGATGAAGGCATCGCGCGGCGAACTCTCACCCTCCAGCGCAAGCGAGCCCGCCGTGGTCTGCATGCGGTCGCGCGTGTCGATGTTGTCCTTGAGCAGAATCGGGATGCCGTGCAGCGGGCCGCGCGCCTTGCCGGCTTTGCGCTCTTTGTCGAGCGCGGCTGCGATGGCCGGCGCGTCGGAGTTGAGCTCGATCACGGCATTGATCGTCGGACCTCGTCGGTCGAGTTTCTCGATGCGGTCCAAGTAGCGTTCGCACAGCTGCCGCGCGCTGATCTCACCCGAAGCCATCTGCTGCTGCAATCCCAGAATGGTTGTCTCTTCCATAGTCAACCTCAGCGGATAGGACCCGTGGATTTTCGCACTTTGCAAAGGTGCAGTGTAAGGCAGATGGCGATGGACCGCAAAACGTCTTGGCTGACGTCTTTCGCATCTCGGCGGCAGGCGCAGAAGGCGTCATGCGCCTTGCCCTCTCCGCACACGCCGCTTACACTTTCGCACACCATGTCCGTGCGCGTGAGCAAGCCTTTCTCGCAGCTGTGGAGCCGGTCCGTCATCCTGCTGGATGGAGCGCTTGGCACGGAGCTGGAAAAGCTCATCCCCGCACCCCGGCTCCCCTGGTCCTTGGACGGGCTGATCTTCAACCCCCAGCTCACGCAACGCCTCCACGAGCGCTATCTGCAAGCCGGCGCCGACGTGATTACGGCCAACGCCTTTCGCACCAACGGGCGCACGCTGAGGCAAGTCCGTTGGAATCAGGTTCAGCTGCCTGAAACAGCGGACGCCGCACTCAAGGAAGTTTGGGCGCACGGCAGATGGGAAGAACTTGAAGGCATGCTCACTTGTTACGCGGTCCAATTGGCTCAATCCGCGCGGCGGCAGTTGGACAAAGAAGACGAGGTCTGCATCGCCGGGAACCTTGCGCCGCTTGAGGATTGCTTTTCACCGCAGCGCGCGCCCTCCATATCTGAGGCGTACGCCGAACACCGGCGCAAAGCGCAGTGTTTTGCTCAGGCCGGCGTGGACCTGATCTTGATTGAAACGATGGGCACGTTGGGCGAAGCGGAAGGCGCGCTGGAGGCCGCGCTGGACACGAGCATTCCGGTATGGATCAGCTTCGTGGCGCGAGGCGGAGCGTTGCTGAGCGGGGAGTCGTTCTCGCAAGGCTTTGCGATGCTGAAAGCCCATCTGCCCTCATCGCTGTGCGGGGTGCTGCTCAATTGCTGCGAGCCGGAGGAGATAGACGCGCTCCTGCCCCGGATGGCCTCCGCTTTCGGCGGATCATCCGTGCGCGTGGGAGCGTACGCCAACGTCCAGGCGCCCGACCAGGACGGGGTTTGGCGTCGCCGCGCCGACATGTCCACAAACGCGTACGCCCGCCGCGCGCAGCAGTGGGTCGAGCGGGGCGCCTCCATCGTGGGCGGCTGCTGCGGCACGACCCCGCAAGACATCGCCGCGTTGCAGCAACGCTTCAAATTGACCTATCATGACGATCATCCCCGGATCAAGGAGCGACGATGACCTTGCAACAGATGGAAAGCGTGCGCGTCAAGCGGGCGGGTGAGATCTTCCTGGGCGCCGCCCGGCACGTCCCGGCGGACAAGGCCCACTGGAAGCCGCACACGAATGCCACCTCCGCCCACGAGATCGTGCAGCACCTGGCTTGGGCCAACCACTTCTTCGCGGCCATCATTCAAGGGCAAACGCCGCCTGCAGCCGACAAAGACCCGCAGGTTCCATT
>DATCIV010000082.1:0-4210 GCA_036507575.1 Candidatus Bipolaricaulota bacterium
ATTTTCAGCGTGGTGTTCTACAACGTTGTGCGGCTCAACCAGTACCACATCATCGAGACCGGCTTGCTGGCAAGCGCCGAGATCATCGCAAGCAAGGTGGAGATTTCCGTCGGCATCCTGCGCATCCAGCCCATTCAGCCAAGCGAGTTGCCGCTACAAGATGAGGTTTTTTTTCAAATCATCAACGTGCAAGGCCTAATCCAAGTGCGCTCTGAGAATTTGAGCGAATTTACGTTGCCCATAAGCACCGCTGCCCTACAGGCAGCCTTCCGCGAGCAAATCTACATGGAATACATTGAGCTTCCCAATGGCGCCCACGTCCGGCTGCTCACCCAATCCAGCCGGTTGTTGCTTGGCAGCAGTATCAACAGCATCATCCAGGTGGCCGTATCGCTGGAGGGGGTGGAGCGCAACCTGGGCATGTTGCGCTTTTGGTTGTGGATGATCGTGCCCGCCGCCTTGATCGTCACCAGCGTGGGCGGCATTTTCCTGGCCGATCGCCTGTTGCAGCCCCTGGGGCAGATGAACAAGAGCGCGCGCGAGATCGGCAGCCTCAACCTCAACCGGCGCCTGCCCGTGCACACGCCCCACGACGAGCTGGGCCGGCTGGCCACCACCCTCAACGAGCTGTTCGACCGCCTGGAAAAGTCCTTCAAAAACCAGCAGCGCTTCATCGCCGACGCCTCACACGAGTTGCGCACCCCGCTTGCCGCGCTGCGCGCGGAAACGGAGGTGGCGCTGCGCCGCGCGCGGGCGCCGGAGGAATACGTAGCGCTGCTGTGCAGCAACCTGGACGAGGTGCAGCGCCTGTCGCGCATGGCCGAGCGGCTCTTGTTCTTGACCCAAAGCGATGCGGGCCAGCTTCCGCTGCACCCCGATAAGGTGCAGCTCGACGAGCTGTGCCGGCGCGTGGTGGACAAGCTGGGGTCGTTGGCCCGGGAGCGAGGGATCCAGCTGAACGCCTCCTGCGCCGCGCCCGTGGCCGTGTCCGGGGATGAAGAACTGCTGGAGCAGCTGCTGGTGATTTTGGTGGAAAACGCGCTCAAGTACACGCCGCCTGGGGGGCAGGTGGAGCTCAGCTGCGGGCAGGAGCAGCGCCAGGCGTGGCTGCGGGTGCAGGACACGGGTCCGGGCATCGCACAAGAGCACCTGCCGCACCTGTTCGAGCGCTTCTACCGCGTGGACAAAGCCCGCTCGCGCCAGCTGGGCGGCACGGGGTTGGGCCTGTCCATCGCCAAGTCCATCGTGCACGCCCACCGGGGGCAGATCACGGCGGAAAGCCAGGTGGGCCAAGGCACCGCCTTCCACGTGCGCCTGTCGCTGTAGACGCGCCGATCTATCGGTGAAACATTAGGGCTTTTTAATCTTGACTTAACGCTGGCTTAAGGTTGGTCTTGCTAGACTGCAAGCATGAAACACCAACCAAGAGCACCGAGCACTGGAGCGCCGCTCGCATCGACAGCAGAACCGGTTGTCATGGGCACGCTGAATACCTCCTTAGGGTTTAACGCCCTTTCTCCTTCAGGGTAGAGGGAGAAAACCAAAGCCCTCCGGCGACCCCATCAGGTGGCGCCGGAGGGCTTTCCCAATTGGCACTTCAGTGGAATATGGACGAGAAGAAAGGAGCGATGTCATGAAACTCAAATCCATCCTCGGCCTTGGCGCGATCGCCGTGATCGTGGGTATGTTGGTCTGGGGTTTGACGGCGGGATGGTCCTTCCTGGGACTTGCTCAAAGCGAACAGACGCCATCCACTCCCATGGTGGACTTGTCGTCCTTGGACGAGGAATCCCTGCACGCGTTGATCACGGCCTCGGGGCAGAACGCGATCAAGACCGCCATCCGCCAGGTGGCGCCCGCGGTGGTGCAGATCGACGTCACGCGCACGGTCTCAAACGTCCGGCGCTTTGGGCAATTCAAGCTGTACTTCAACTCCCCTCTGGAGGATTTGTTGCAGCGCGCGCCGCAATCCCAACGCCTGTCGCGATCGCTGGGGTCGGGCGTGCTGGTGTCGTTCGAGGGGCAGACGTACGTGCTCACGAACAACCACGTGATCGACGGCGCCGACGGCATTCAAGTCACGATGCAGCAGGGGGAAAAGCTGTTCGCCGAGGTGATCGGCATGGACGCGACGATGGACATCGCCGTGCTGCGCGTCGACGCTGCAGGCATGGCGTTGCCAAGCGCCGAGCTGGGTGATTCGTCAACGCTTGAGATCGGCGATTGGGTGGTCGCCATCGGCAACCCCTTGGGCTTGAGCCACACGGTGACGTCGGGCATCGTCAGCGCACTGGGCCGGGACGTGGACAGCCCGGTGGGTGAGCGCATGCACGCGCTGATCCAGACGGATGCGGCCATCAACCCCGGCAACTCCGGCGGACCGCTGGTCAACGCACGCGGCCAGGTGGTGGGCATCAACACCCTGATCGCCAACAACGCCGAAGGGCTGAATTTCGCCATCAACGTGAACGAGATCACGCGCGTGCTGCCCCAGTTGATCCAAGCGGGAAAAGTCACCCGCGCCTGGCTTGGCGTGTTCATCCAGGACCTGGACCAGGCGCTTGCCCAGCAGTTCGGCGTGGAAGCGGGCAAGGGCGCGCTGGTGAGCGACGTGGTGGAAGGATCTCCTGCTCAAGGCCTGCTGCACAGCGGCGACGTGATCACCGCGGTGGACGGCCAGGCCGTGGGCAGCGTGAGCCAACTGCAAGGCGCCATCGCGTTCAAGGCCGTGGGCACGGTCGTGACCCTGAGCCTGGTGCGGGAAGGTCAACCCGCCACCGTGCAGGTCGCCCTGGGTGAAAAACCCTCCGATGGGATCGCGCCCGGCGGCGAGATCTCCTCCGACGTTGCCCTTGAGAAATTCGGGCTGCACGTTTCGGCGCTGACGCCAGAGCAGGCAAAGGAACTGGGCTTACCCACCTCGCAGGGCGTGGTGATCACCGCCGTGGACCCGGACAGCCGGGCCTATTGGGCGAGCCCCCAGCCGCAGCCGGGCGACGTGGTCCTTGAGGTGAACCGGCAGGACATCGGCAGCGTGGCGGAGTGGAACGAGCAAGTGTCCAACCTTGGAGAGCAGGACCAGGTGGTCTTGACGCTCGTGCGCCAGGGTCGCGCCTTCTTCGTGGCGCTGCCGTGAAAGGAATAACACCAAGCTAAGCACAACGCATCGCACAGCCTCCAACGGCAGGGGCGGGCCGCTTGGCCTGCCCCTGCACCTTTTTATAGTCCCCACAGCCAGGCGATGGCCAGGGTGGTCGGCTCCAACCGCGTGTCAGTCGCCAGCGGCTTGAGGACCACCAAAGCTCGCTAATGACACCGCAACGGCTGGAAAATCCTTGAGTATCTGTTTATCCACCGTGACCAAAGTCGCCCCCAACTCTTGCGCCAATGCGACAAACTCACAGTCATAGGCCGAACAGCGACTCTCGGCAACAAGCTGCAATACCCGGTCTGAAACCACTTCGTACTCGTGTGCGTCCATCAGCTCTAGTGCACTCTCCATGATCTGCTGGCTTTCTTCCAGTGTCAGCCAACGTTTGCGAATATAGAGGGCGAGCACGTTGCGGAACTCGCTGCGCCAGAGCAATGGCGCGGTCCACTCTGCGTCCTTGAGCAAAGCTTGTTCGGCCAAGGAGGCGTGGTTGCTCTCCAAGAATAAGTAGCCGATCAGATTCGTGTCGACCACGATCATGGCCGGCCTGCCAGCTTTGCCTTGCGGAAGGCAATCTCTGTGATGGGATGGTGCTTGGTCTTGCGACGCAACTTGCGGGCGCGCATGAGTAGGTCTTCGGCGTTTATCCTGCGGCCACGCACCCCGTGCTCAATACAGGTGATGATCTCGCTGTTGATACTGCGGCGATTGGCTGTGGCGGATTGCTTGAGCAAATCGTAGACATCGGCGGGGATATTCTTGACCGTAATCGTGGGCATAGCCACCGATCTCCTTTGGTTCCAATATGGAACCATTATGGTGCCATGCCTTGAATTTGTCAAGATGTTCGTCCGCAGGCGGCTAACGGCCTCGAGCTGAGCGGCGCAGCACGGCTACATCGTACATGAATTCGCGCTGAGGCTGCGTCCGCTCCAGCGAGTTGTTAGCCGCCATGCTCAATCCTCAAGCGACGAGTCAATGTGGCCGCGTAGCGGCATGTCGTGAGGCCCCGACCATCCATTGCGAATCAGCCGGTAGAGGTGCTGACGCAGCTTGTCG
>DATCIV010000083.1:0-6194 GCA_036507575.1 Candidatus Bipolaricaulota bacterium
CGATGGCGTGCCGCTTGCCGCGCTCGTACCCGTGTAGAATCAGCGCGGCCAACTGGTCCAGATCGTAAGGCCGCTCGGGGATCAACACGGCTTCCGCCCCGCCGGCCACGCCGGCCAGCAGCGTCAAGTACCCGCAGTGACGCCCCATGACCTCGACCACAAACGCCCGCGTGTGGGAGGTGGCCGTGTCGCGCAGGCGGTCCAGCGCTTGCAGGATCGTGTTGAGCGCGGTGTCCACCCCGATGGCCATGTCCGTGCCGTAGATGTCGTTGTCGATGGTGGCCGGCACGCCCACGGTGGGCATGCCCAGTTGGTGCAGGCGCACGGCGGCGTGGAACGAGCCTTCCCCGCCGATGACGACCAAGCCCTCCACCCCCCACTCGCGCAAGCGCTCCACCGCCCGCTGCTGGACTTCAGGCTGCAAAAAGGGTTTGTAGCGTGAGGTCATCAGGATCGTGCCGCCGCGCTCCAGGATGCCGCCCACGTCGGCGACATCCATCAGCCGGGGCTCGTTTTCCAGCACGCCGCGCAGGCCGTACTGAATGCCCAGCACCTCCAAGCCCAGCGCCCGTCCCTGGCGCACGGCGGCGCGCACGGCGGCGTTCATCCCCGGCGCGTCGCCGCCGCTGGTCAACAGGGCAATCCGCTTCATAGCTCGTTGGGTCACGTCGCCAGCTTGTACCCGAAGCCGCGCACCGTGAGCACGATCTCCGGGTTTTCGGCGTCGTGCTCGATCTTGTTGCGCAGCAAGTAGATGTATTTTTTCACGTCTTCGCTGGAGGCGAAGTGGCTGTCCGACCAGATGGCGTCCAGCACCTCCTGGTGCGAGAACACCTTGCCGGGCTTGCTGGCCAACAGCTTGAGCAGGTCGTACTCCTTGGGTGAAAGCTCGACGTCCTGGCCGCGCACGCGCACGGCCTTGCGCTCGTCGTCGATGTCCACGTCCTTGACCTTGATCAGCTTGGCCGGCTCGCTGTAGTAGCGGCGCCACACCGCCTCGATGCGGGCCGCCACCTCCAGCAGGTCGAAGGGTTTCGTAATGTAATCGTCCACGCCCGAGGACAGCCCGCGCACCTTGTCTTCCGTGGTGTCCTTGGCGGTGAGCATGATCACGGGCGCGTCGCTGCGCTCGCGGATGCGCTCCAGCACCGTCCAGCCGTCGAGCTTGGGCATCATCACGTCGAGCAGCACGAGGTCCGGCTGCACTTCCTCAAACCGCTTCAGCGCGTCCGCGCCGTCCACGGCTTCCGCCACCTCGTGCTGCTTGGCGATGAGGAATTTTTTCAGCAATTGACGAGAGTTTGCGTCATCTTCCACGATCAGGATTTTCATCGCTGCGACTGTTCCTCCTCTTGCAACGTTAAGGCATGATGGCCGTTGGCCGGGCCGTTTGGGGTCTGCGCGGCCGTCGCGGGCAAGCTGAAGTAAAAGACCGTGCCGCCCTGGGGATTGGGCTCAAACCACACGCGCCCGCCGTGCATCTCCACGTACTTCTTCACGATCGCAAGCCCCAGTCCGATCCCCGAGGACTCGCGGGTGTTGGACCCATCGAGCTGGGTAAAGGGCTCGAAGATTCTATCGCCATCCTGGGCTGCAATGCCAGGACCCGTGTCGGCCACGGCAAAACGCACCTCCCCGCTTCCAGGATCGGCGCCGACGCTCACCGTGATCGCGCCGCGGTGCGTGTACTTGATGGCGTTGGACAGCAGGTTGATCAGGATCTGCTTGAGCTTGGTCAGGTCCGCCTCGACGCCGACCGCGCTGCTGCGATCCACCAGCTTCAGGTCGCGCCCGCGCACCAGGGGGGCCACGCTGCGCAGCACGTCGGCCACCACCTCATCCGCCCGCGCCTGCTCCAGGTGCAGCTGCTCCTCCCCCGCCTCCAGCTTCGAGTAGCGCAGGATGTTGTCGATCAGCCCGAGCAGGTGGTTGCCCGAGCCCAGGATCGTCTCCAGGTCCTGCGCCTGCTCCAGCGTCAATGGGCCGTCTACGCCTTGCAGCAGCAGCTGGGAGTAGCCGCGGATGGCGTGCAGCGGGGTTTTCAGCTCGTGGCCCATGATGGCCAGGAACTCCGACTTCACTTGATTGGCGCGGTACAGCTCCTGGTTGATGCTTTCCAGGTTCTGCTCGTGGGCGGACAAGGTGGACGCCATCTTGTTGAACTCGGTGGCCAGCGTTTCCAGCTCGTCGCCGCTGTGCACGCGGGCGCGCGCGAAGCGGTCGCGACGAAACTGCTTGACCGACGCGATGAGCACCTCCACCGGGCCAAGCACCCACTTGTAAAGGATGAAGGCCACCAGCACGCCCACCAGGATGAAGCCGCCGCTCACCAGAGCCAGTAGCAGGATGGCCTGCTGCAGCTCCTGAGTCACCTGCACGGGAGAAAGTCCCAGCCGCAGATAGTTGGGTTTGTCGCACAAGCTCACCTGGGCATCCACCTGTTCCAAGGTGGAGCCGCACTTGAGCATCAGTTTGAAGTCCACGATCTGGCCGTGCTGGGGGGAGAAGAACTGGTCGCGTTTCTCGAAGAGCACGGAACTGCTTGGCTCTACCAACAGCATGCCTTCATCCACCCCGCCGGGGTTTCTATGGTATTCCGTGCCGTTGTTGAGGTTGACCATCTGGAAGTAGAGCAGCTCGCCTTGAAACAGGTACTGCCCGAACAGCTCGAGGTTCTCCCCTAAGGTGTTGGTCGCGTCCAGCACCGAGAAAACGGAGTCGGTCTGTTGCTTTTCCTCCAGTCTCCCGGCCAACGTCTTGATCAGATCCTCCCCGCGCGAGTAAAACTGCTTCCACAGCTCCTGCGACAAGCGCTCGGTGACGATGAAGCCGAAGGTCACCACCAGCAGCATGGTGAAGCACACCACCGTGATGATGAATTTGTATTTCAGGCTCATCGAGCGCAAGCGCATGGTCACATCCTCATGGGGTAGTCTACCCCTGCCGCCGAGCGCGGGTCAAGCGCTTCCACCGTTTTTCCACGCGCTTTTCCTTTGAATTCCACGCGACCGGCTTATACTGAACGGCTGTGAGCGCCCCAAACCGCCCCCCGAACCCCCGTGCGTTGGGCACCGCACCACTCCCTGCCGCTCCCTGGAACGTTTGACAGCTTGCTTGCACTGCGATTACAATGATCGAGTGAGGGGAAATTATGTTTGGATCAGGGAAAAAGCCGGGCAATGCGGCGACGCTGGCGGCGCTCCTGCTGCTGGGGTTGAGCATCCCCGTGCTTGCCGTTGATGCGAGCGCCTTGTTTTCCCTGTGCGAGGTGCAAACGTTGAGCTGGCAAACCCCCTCCGCCATGCCGCTGATGCCGCCGTACAGCGTGGCTTCCCTGCCAAGGCCTGCGCTTGAGATCAAGGGGTGCTTCTCGAGCTGGCTGCCGCTTCGGGTCGAAGCGCGCACGATCAGCGCGTCTCCGACGCTGGAGCTGCCGACCTCCTTGTCGGGGGGATCGCTCGCCCAATTGCAGACGCGCTGGGAGCTGGGCCAGTTGGACGTATCCCAGGGCAAGCTGGTGGAGTTTCGCTTCGGCAACGTGGCCAACCTGGAAGCCGAGCGCGAGGCCATCGTCGCGTTCCTGGAAAAGGTGGCCAACAACCTGCTTCCCTCCTCGCAGCCCGGGGACGACCCGGCCGGCGACGTGGGCTTCACGCTGAACCTGGAGCAGATCCACCTCAACCCGCAGACCTTGTTGCAGGGCAGCGGCGCCTTCAGCCTGGATGAGAACCTGAACCTGTTTCTCGAAGACCTGACCATCACCTTGAGCAACGGCACGATCACCAGCGAGACGCAGCTGAACCCGCAGGACCTCAGCTTCGAGCGCAGCGCCTTCAGCATCAACCTGACGATCGGCAACGCCACGGTCAGCAGCACGACCACCTTTGAGAAAGATCAGGGCGTGACCAAGCAGGTCCTCAGCCTGACCGCGGGCCTGGGTCAACTGCAATTGCACAGCCAGGTCACCCTGGCCCTGAACAGCAGCGAGTTTCGCCTGGGGGCGTCCATTTCGGACCTGGCCATCACCACCATCTCCGCCATTGACGCCTCGGGCCACAGCAGCCAGACGTTCGAGCTGGAACTGAATTTCTAGTTGGGTGTATGAGATCATTGAACGGGCTTTGTAGGGCCCGTTGCGCGGGCCTGGCCGGCAGAGCCGGCCCTACGTAGAGAGCATATAAGCTGTTTGTGATTCGAGCGAAGGAGGTCTGCATGCGTCACGGTGCACTCGCGTTGGCCATCTTGCTTGCAAGCGGATGTGCTTCTTGGGCTGACCCTGTCCCACAAGGCGTCATCGTCAAGGAAAATCCCGCAGATCTGGCGATCGAGGTGTGGCCCGCCAAGGAAAGCTACCTGGCCGGCCAGCGCCTGGAGCTGAACGTGCGCCTGAGCCAGGCCGCTTACGTGTACCTGTATGCGGTCAGCAGCCAGGGCCGGGTCACGCTGCTCTACCCCAACGCGTATGAGCTGGGAAACCTCAGAAAAGCCGGTCTACACCACTTCCCCGGCAACCGCTACCGCCTGGTGGTGGAGGGTCAATCCGGCATCGAGGTCGTGCAAGCCATCGCCACGCTGGAGCCGGTGGACCTGCTGTCCCTGGCCGAGGCAGCGCCCTCGACACAGCTTCCCTTTGTGCCCTTGCCGGGCGAGCCTGCCGCTCTGGCCGCTCAGGTGCAGGGGCTGCTGGCGCAGACGTTGGCCCAGGAGCGATGGGCGGTTGGGTGGACGCAGTTTCACATCGTCGCGCCGCCGTCGCAGCGCTGGGTGGTGCGCTCCTTCCCGCATGAGGCCGAAGTGTACCTCAACGGCCAGTTGGTGGGTTTGACGCCTGAAGAGCTCGTGCTTGCGCCTCCGGCCCGCGCAGGCCAAAGCGCCCAGGTGGAGCTGGTGCTGGTGCGCGGCGGACAGGTCATCTGGTCCGGCGTGCTGCGCATGACCAACGGCGCCGACGGCAAGCTCGCGCTCAAGGTGGTTTCAAAGGACGACAACGCCGCCGTGAGCACGCGCACGGAAGGGGACACCACCTTCCTGGACATCCGACTGCAGGAGGCGCAGCCGGTGCGCGGTGAGCCGGAAGGACCGGGCGAAGTGGATGCATCCGTGATTTCGCTAGACCCTTCCTTCGATTTCCGCAGAGGGTCGCTGGGCGGGTCGCTCTCGGCCAACCTGGGCGGCCATCCGTCGGGGATCTCCACCTTCGGCTTGGAGTTTGGCATCAGCGCGGTGCGCCTTGGCATCGGTCTGGCCGACACGGCGGATGAAGTGCCCGAATTCTTCGACGTGGGGACGCCGCTGGACTTGGGAACTGAATGGGTGCTGAACGAGGACCCGGAAGTGGAAATCTATGGAAAACTGTCGCTGGGCACCGGCTTTGAAGGGCTGTGGCTTGAGCTGGGCGCGGGCTTGGTGTATCAGGTGCAAGCGCACGTGGCGGCGCCCGACTTCGCCGGCCCCGTGCCGCTGGATGTGAGCGTGCTGCCCAACGGCTACCGCATCGAGCTGTTCGAGGCTGCCGGCATTGTGGGCCTGGCCTACCGCTTTGGCAACGTGTTGCTCCAGGCAGGATACGACACCCACCGCGGCGTGGTCGGCGGGCTGGGCGTGGTGTTTTAAGAGGTTCAACGTTGCATTAGGTGAAAGTCAATCACAAATGGTGTCATTCCGGACGCGCCTCGGCGCGAGCCGGAATCCAGATCAGATAAAGCTTTATCTGGATCCCCGCTTTCGCGGGGATGACGATCAAGATCGGCTTTTTCTGATTTCTTAACGCTGTAAGTTTAAGAGGAGAGTCGTTCAATCAAGGTTCGGCGATCTACTTTGCCCGAGTTTGTTGTGGGCAATGCCTCAACGAAGTGAAAGGAGCGCGGCCGCTTGAAGCGCGCAAGCTTTCCTTCACAGAACGCATCGAGCGCTTTGGCGGATAGAGGAGCGCCCGCTTTGGGCACCACTACCGCCGCCACGCGCTTACCCCACTCCTCATCGGGCACGCCGACCACGCAAGCCTGCGCCACCGCTGGGTGTTCCAACAAAACCGCTTCCACCTCCGCCGGGTAGACGTTTTCCCCGCCCGTCACGATCAAATCCGTGCGGCGGTTGACCACCCACAGATCATGGTCGTCGTCCAGATACCCCACATCTCCGGTGAACAGTTTTCCATTCCGCAAGGCGCATGCAGTGGCCTCAGGCTGCCCGTC
>DATCIV010000084.1:0-2032 GCA_036507575.1 Candidatus Bipolaricaulota bacterium
CTTCAGCGCCTGGTATAACGCCGCGCTCACGCTGGGTGCGCTGTTCATCGTCTGCAGCGGACTGTATGGCTTGCTGACCTGGGCGCTCGGCGCGCGCTGGGAGGTCATCCCGGTCAACCTGAAGACGATGCTGGTGGGCACGTACCCTGCGGATCAGCTGTGGCGGGTGTGGAGCACGCTGTACATGGTCGCACTCCTTTGCGGCTTCAGCAGCGGTTTACATCGCGGGCTGATTCGTCAGGTCGCTGGCGCCTTGGCGCTCGCTTCCCTGGCGCTGGCGCTGCTGCCTTTTGACTGGGGCACGCGCGCGTGGATCGCCGGGATCGCCCTTGCAGCCGGTGCGGGTTTTGGACTGGGGAAGGCCACCCCTGTGCGCTGGGGCGTGCGCCTGGAGTGGGTGGGATGGCCGCTCTCCTTCCCGCTCACGCTGATCGTGCTCAACGGCGGCGCGCTTTCCCTGCCCGTCGTGGCCGGCAGCGACAAGTGGGGGTTTGTGCTCAATCTGCTGGGCGCAGCGGTGGGCATCGTGCTGTCGCTGCCCATCGGCGTGCTGCTCGCGCTCGGGCGGCGCAGCCACCTGCCCGTCATGCGCTGGGTGTGCACGGCCTACATCGAGCTGATCCGGGGCGTGCCGCTGATCACGCTGCTGTTCATGGCCAGCATCATGCTGCAGCTGCTGCTCCCCGACAGTTTCAGGCCCGATCTGGTGCTGCGCGCCACCATGACGATCACGGCGTTCTCGGCCGCCTATATGGCCGAGAACGTGCGCGGCGGCCTGCAAGCCGTTTCCAAGGGCCAGTACGAGGCGGCGTACGCGGTGGGCTTGAACGGATTGCTGACCACTGCCTTCATCGTCTTGCCCCAGGCGTTGCGCGCGGTGATCCCCGCCATCGTGGGCCAGTTCATCTCCCTGTTCAAGGACACCACCTTGTTCGGCTTCATCGCAGTGCTGGAGGTGCTCAAGGCGGCGCGCAGCGTGTACGAAGGCAACCTGCAATGGCGCGGAACGATCTTCGAGGTCTACGTCTTCATCGCCTTGCTCTTCTGGGTGTTCTGCTATTCAATGTCCTACGTCAGCCGTCGCATCGAAAAAAATCTGGGAGTGGGAGAACGCTAGGAGGTTTTCTTGGCCGACACCGGCGACATGATCATCTGCCGCGACGTGCACAAGTGGTTCGGCGACTTCCACGTGCTGCGCGGCATCAACCTCGGCATCGGAAAGTCGGAGGTGGTCGTCATCTGCGGCCCCTCTGGTTCCGGAAAATCCACCTTCATCCGCACGATCAACCGCCTGGAGGAGCACCAGCGCGGCCAGATCATCGTGGACGGCATAGAGCTCACCCACGACCTGCGCAACATCGAGACCATCCGTCGCGAGGTCGGCATGGTGTTCCAGCAGTTCAACCTGTTTCCCCATCTCACGGTGCTGCAAAACATCACGCTCGCCCCCATCTGGGTGCGCAAGCTGAAGAAGAAGGAAGCCGAAGGGGTTGCCCTGCAACTGCTGGAGCGCGTGGGCATCCCCGAGCAGGCGCACAAGTACCCCGGCCAACTGTCGGGCGGCCAGCAACAGCGCGTGGCCATCGCCCGCGCCCTGGCCATGCAGCCCAAGATCATGCTCTTCGACGAGCCCACCTCAGCGCTGGACCCGGAGATGATCAAGGAGGTGTTGGATGTGATGAAGGAGCTTGCGCAAAGCGGCATCACCATGATCGTGGTCACGCACGAGATGGGCTTTGCCCGCGAGGTGGCCGACCGCATCATCTTCTTCGACGAGGGTCAGTTGGTGGAGCAGAACGCGCCCGAGCCCTTTTTCAATCATCCGCAGCACGAGCGGACGAAGCTGTTCTTGTCGCAAATCCTGCACTGAAATACTGGTTGAGAAATACCCCAAGGAGTTCTTGCGGCGTTGGTGGGCGGTATAGGACTTGAACCTATGACCTTCTGCACGTCAAGCAGATGCTCTTCCACTGAGCTAACCGCCCGTCTGACTGTGAATTATACGTGGTACGCAGGCAGGCGTCAAAAAAGT
>DATCIV010000085.1:0-2318 GCA_036507575.1 Candidatus Bipolaricaulota bacterium
TCCGTGTCCCCCGCGCCTTCTACCTGGACGGTCATGCCGCGGCTGTAGCGAAAGCGAAAGGGGTCGCCGCCCAGCACAAACACATCTTCCTTGCGCAGTTTCTCCAGAAAACTCTCGTCGATGTGTCCGATAGCCTGATCGCCTTGCTTGACGGTGATGTAGCTTTCGTCGGGAATCGTGCCCACGTTGGTGGAATAGATCACCCTGGCCAGCTTGCCTCGCTTGCCCACCTGGCCCGTTTCCCGGTCATAATAGATCTTGGCATAGACGTGTCGATCCTCCAGGGACGTGTATTCCCCGGCCAGGTATTCAAGCAGTTTGTCGAAGTCCGCGCGGGACAGCGAGGCGTAGTTGTAGCTGCGCGTGGTCCACTCCCACAGGTCGTCGACGTGGCGCGGGCCGTCGAGCAGAAAGCCGAACAGCTGCTGAGCAAGCACATCCAGGCAGTGCTTGGGGATGTGAATCCGATCAAGCCTGCCCTCCACGGCGGATTTGAGCATCACGGCGCACTCGATCAGATCATCCCGGCCGGTGACCACCACCCGGCCCTTGACCGTGTCGTGCAGCTTGTGGCCTGAACGTCCGATGCGCTGCAGTGCGCGAATGATGCTCTTGGGAGAGCCGTACAAGATCACCAAGTCCACCGAGCCAATGTCAATGCCCAGCTCCAGGGAGGTGGAACAGACCACGCACTTCATCTCGCCCTGCTTGAGACGCCGCTCCACCTCAAAGCGCCGTTCCCTGGCCAGCGAGCTGTGGTGAGCGCCGATGGCAAGGGCGTGCTGTGGATAGCGCTCCTTGAGTTCGTGCACCAGCCGCTCGGTGCCGCTGCGCGTGTTGGTGAACACGATGGTGGTGCGGTGTTCGCACATCAGCTTCCCCACGGTCTGGTATAGGCTGCCGGTCAGTTGATCGCCGGAGGCGTCGATGAAGTTGCGCACCGGGCTTAGCACCTGAAGGTCCAGCTTCTTGTCAAAGCGAGCATCCACGATGATGCAGTCGCGCCATCCCTGGCTTGGTTCATCCAGCAGTGCGCGGCCCAGATGCTTGCCCACCAGGAATTTTGCGATTTCCTCCAGCGGACTGATCGTGGCGGAAAGCCCTACCCGGGCGAAGGGCGTGCGCTCTTGAAGGCGTTCCAGCGATAAGGACAGATGGACGCCGCGTTTGTTCTCGGCAAGGGCGTGGATCTCGTCCACGATCACCCACTCCACGCGTTGGATGAAGGTTGAAAGCTTGGGCGAAGAGAGGACGATGGCAAAGGACTCCGGCGTGGTGATCAGGATGTGGGGGGGGCGTTGCAGCATGCGCGCGCGCTGGGCGGCGGGGGTGTCGCCCGTGCGCACGTCGACGCGGATGCCAAGGTCCCTCCCGGCGCGCGCATTGAGTTGTTGCAGCGGCTCGTTCAAGTTGCGCTCGATGTCGTTGCTGAGCGCTTTCAACGGAGAGATGTAGATGCAGTACACGCGGTCCTCAAGGCGAGCCTGCTCGGACAGGGTGACCAGCTCATTGAGGACGGCCAAGAATGCAGACAGAGTCTTGCCCGAACCCGTAGGCGCCGCGATCAGGCAGTTTCGACGCTCGTGGATGAGGGGCACCGCGCCCCGCTGCGGCGGGCTGAAGGTGCGGAAAGTCTCGAAGAACCACTCCCGAACCAGCGGTTGGAGCAGACTGAAAATCCCCTCGTCTGAGGCAAGCTGAGGCAGCGGTGCGGACATGGGAACATTCTATCGTATGAAGTGTTGCGTTGGGGCAGGATCGTTGAGCATAGGGTCAGCCATGCAAGAGCTGGAACAGCATGGACTTGAACTTGGCCGCATCGGCCTTGCAGACCACGGAGGTGTTAGGGATCCGCTTGAGCACTCCCAGTTCATCCACCACCGTCATGCCTCGGGTGAGCTCGCTGGTGGTTTCGACGGCCACATAGCGCTTTTCGACGCGGGTGAACAATGACGGATCAATGATGCCGGCCACCGTGACGGCGTCGGGATGGGTGCTGCCTGGAAGGTGCTGTTCACGCTTGCAGAATTCTCGAGTGGTTTGATTCACCTGCATGAAGAACGTTGACAACGGCGTTTGGAGCGAGGCGATTTGCTCCCAAATTGCATCGTCCATCACCGCGTGCCGCACGCAGATCTCCCAGCCGACCATCGTCAGGTCAAAGCCGGCCTCAAAAACCATGCGGGCTGCTTCGGGATCCACCCACACGTTGTATTCCGCAGCCGGGGTCACGTTGCCCAATGCTTGGTTGTTGCCCGCCATCAGGTAAAGTTGTTTCACTTTTTTGGGCAAATCGGGGTCGAGCATCAAAGCCACTG
>DATCIV010000086.1:0-3728 GCA_036507575.1 Candidatus Bipolaricaulota bacterium
ATGAACCTAGCGGGTGGCCTGCGACGATGGATTCCGTATCTGCTCCTGGCCCCCGGCTTGGTTTGGCTGATCCTCTTTTTTGTGATTCCGCTGTTCACCTTGGGCGAAGTGTCGTTGAAGGAAGGCAGCTTCGCCAAGGGGTTCCAGCAGACCTTTCATTGGCAGAATTTCTCCGACACCCTGAGCGAATATGGCGAGCAGTTCCTGCGCTCCTTCCAGTACGGCGGCTTGGCCACGCTGCTGGCGCTGATGATCGGCTACCCGCTGGCGTACGCCATCGCCTTTCGTGGAGGGCGGTTCAAGAACCTGTTGTTGTTTCTGGCGGTGCTCCCGTTTTTCACCACCTACTTGATCCGCACCCTGGCGTGGCAAACCTTGCTGGCCGACCAAGGCCCGGTGGTCGGCATTCTGCGCACGTTTCACATCCTGCCTCCCACCGGGTTTTTGCTCAGCACACCCATCGCCGTGATCAGCAGCATCATGTACAACTTCCTGCCCTTCATGGTGCTGCCCATCTACGTGAGCCTGGAGAAGATCGACCGGCGCCTGGTGCAAGCGGCCCAAGACCTGTACGCCACCACAAGCCGGACTTTCTTGAAGGTGATCCTGCCCTTGTCGCTGCCCGGCGTGGTGGCGGGCACGTTGCTCACCTTCATCCCCGCCGTCGGGGATTTCGTCAACGCCAAGCTCCTGGGCGGTCCGCGCGACCTGATGATTGGAAACGTGATCCAGAGCCTGTTTTTGGTGCGGCTGGACTACCCCGCCGCCGCCGCGCTGTCCTTCGTCCTGATGGCCTTCATCCTGGTGGGCGTGATGCTCTATGTGCGGGTGCTGGGCACGGAGGACATCCAAGTATGAACGCCGTCGCCCTGCCGCGGGCTCACCGCGCCAATCCCTTGCAGCGGCTGTGGCGCTGGAGTGCGCGCTATGCGATCAACGCCTACGGCGCGCTTGCCTTGATCTACCTGTTCCTGCCGATCGGCGTCATGATCCTGTTCAGCTTCAACGCCCCGCGCGGCAAGTTCAACTACGTCTGGCAGGGGTTCAGCCTCGATGCCTGGCTTGAGCCGTTCAAGATTCGCGCGCTGTCGGACGCGATGGCCTTGAGCCTGCAGATCGCCTTCATCTCCACGCTGGCGGCGACGCTGCTGGGTACGCTGATCGCGCTTGCGCTGGTCCGCCACCGCTTCCGGGGGCGCGCGGCCACCAATCTGCTCATCGTGCTGCCGCTGACCACACCCGAGATCGTGCTGGGGTCTTCGCTGCTGACCCTGTTCTTGAACGCGGGCGTTCCCCTGGGGCTGCCCACCATCGTGATCGCCCACATCATGTTCAACATCAGCTACGTGGTGGTCACGGTCAAGGCGCGCCTGAGCGGTTTTGACTGGACGCTGGAGGAGGCCGCCATGGACCTGGGCGCCAACGAGTGGCGCACGTTCTGGAAGGTGACCTTCCCCTTGATCCTGCCCGGCATCGTGGCGGCCGCGCTGCTTGCCTTTGCGCTGTCCATCGACGATTTCATCATCACGTTGTTCGTCTCGGGCCAGCAGGTGACTTTTCCCAAGTACGTGTGGGGCGCTGCGCGCGTGTCGGTGCCGCCGCAGATCAACGTGATGGGCACGCTGATCCTGGTGACCACCGTGAGCTTGATCGGCATCAGCTCGATGTTGGGGCGCAGGCGCGCATGAAGCCGGGTGCGCGTTGCATGAAAGCGCTAAGATGGGGTAGCGTGATGAAAAATTCCGGTGGTGCGAAGCGAGGTTGAACATGGCCCCTTCCCAACGTTCGAGCGAGGCCGTCATCGCCCTGGAGCGCGTGACCAAGCGTTTTGGAAAATTCCTGGCGGTGGACGACGTCAACTTGAGCATCCGCCAGGGCGAGTTCTTCTCGTTGCTTGGCTCCTCCGGCTGCGGCAAGACCACGACGCTGCGCATGATCGCCGGCTTCGAGTCCCCCAGCGAAGGCCGCGTGATGCTGGAAGGGCAGGACGTGTCCAACGTGCCCGCCTATCGGCGCAACGTCAACATGGTGTTCCAGCACTACGCGCTCTTCCCGCACATGAACGTGTTCGACAACATCGCCTTCGGCCTGCGCAACAAGCGGCTTCCCGTGGCGCAAATCCGCGAGCGCGTGCTCGGGATGCTGGACGTCGTGCACATGGAGGGCTACGAAAAGCGCAAGCCCAACGAGCTTTCCGGCGGGCAGCAACAGCGCGTGGCCCTGGCCCGCGCGCTGGTGAACTTCCCCAGCGCCTTGTTGCTGGACGAGCCCTTGGGCGCGCTGGATTTGAAGCTGCGCCGCGCCATGCAGCTGGAGCTGAAGAAGATCCAGCGCGAGGTGGGCATCACCTTCATCTACGTGACCCACGACCAGGAGGAGGCGCTGACCATGTCCGACCGCATCGCGGTGATGAACGAGGGCCACGTGGAGCAGCTGGCCTCCCCCGAGGAGATCTATGACCATCCGTCCTCGCGCTTCGTGGCCGAGTTCATCGGCATGGCCAACCTGATCAGCGCCACCGTCGCCCAGACCAACGGCACTGCGGCTACCCTGCAACTGCCTGCCGGCGGCCGCACGCTGGCGAACACCGACGGCCGCACGTTCCGCTCCGGTGAAGACGTGCTGCTCATCCTGCGCCCGGAGCGCTTAAACCTGTGCACCCAGGAACCCAACGGCAACCTGGGATGCCTGAAGGCCAGCGTGGTGGATTGCGTCTTCCAGGGGTCGGTCGTGCGTTTTGCGCTCAGGAGCCCGGCCGGACAAGACCTGGTCGTGATGTTGCCGCCCCAGCAGCGACCCGCAGGGGCCGAGGCTGGCAGCCAGGTGTGGATCACGTGGGAGCCGCAGTATGGCTATCTGTTGAACAATGACCCATCTAGAGCGCAGGAAATCGCCCCTCAACCTTAGCGTATGAGGGCAACCGCCTCTCGCACCGCAGACCGATTGGGCGTCGTCGGCTTGCCCGAGCCGTTGGAAAAACTGGCCGCCCGGCGCTGGGACGTGATCGTGGTGGGGGCCGGACACAACGGGCTTGCGTGCGCGGCGTATCTGGCGCGGGCGGGCAAGCGCGTGCTGGTGCTGGAGGCGCGGCAGCGCGTGGGCGGCGCCTGCACGCTGGAGGAGCCGTGGCCGGGGTACCGGGTCTCTCCGTGCGCGTACTTGGCCGGCTTGCTGCACCCGCTGGTGCTCGAGGAATTGGATTTTTACCGAAGAGGGTTTCGCTGGATCCCTGCGGATGCGGGCTTTTTCGTGCCCTTCGACGACGGCGCCAGCGTTCAGTTCTGGGAAGACGAGGCGCGTTGCGAAGAGGAGATTCGGCGCTTTTCCCCTGGGGATGTGAAGAGCTGGCACGCCTACCACGAGCTGATCGCGCGGGCGCGAAGCGCGTTGCGCAACGACCCTGCCGGCGATCTGTGGCTGGGGAAACCTCCCACTCGCGCGCGCATCGAAGCGCGCCTCAAGGGCGATCCAGAGGCAATAAAACTGGTGTTCGAGTGGTCCATGGTCGAACTGCTGGAGCGCTATTTCGACGACGAGCGGCTGCAAATCGCCTTGCTGGGGCAAGGCATCATCGGCACCAACGCCTCACCCTACGATCCCGGAACCGCCTTCATCCACCTGCACCACTCCTTGGGCACGCTGGAAGGGCTTGGCGGCATGTGGGGGTACGTTCAAGGCGGGATGGGCATGGTCTCGTTCCTGTTGTGCGACGCGGCGTGCGAGGCAGG
>DATCIV010000087.1:0-3935 GCA_036507575.1 Candidatus Bipolaricaulota bacterium
CTCTGACGTTGCGACTAATTCTTTGGTCTTGTTCATGTTGAGTTGCACGGTGCCCTCCTTAGAACACGAAGCCGGTGATGATGCCCAACTGGCTCAACCCGCCCTTGCCGAAGGTGGCGCTCAAGGTGAACGTGGCCGGTGAAAGCCTCAGGCTGATGTTGACGCCCAGGCGGGAAAAACCGAGGCCGAAGATGGGGTCAACCCCATCAAAGCCGACGACCTGCCGGGTGAAGGCCACCGACTGGTTGGCCGAAAACGTGCCCGACGTCAGCGCGACGCCCGCGGTCACCGAACTCAGCCCTTGATCCTTGATCACCGACGCCGAGCCGGTGAACGAGACCCTTAAACCGCCCAGCGTCTGCGTGTTGGAAAAGCTCAGATTCGCGCTGGAGAGCTCGAACAAGCCCGCAAAGCTCAGGCTGATGTTCAGCGGGGCCGAAGCCAGCGTGATGGCAAATGCGTCGTCGGCCGTGATGCCGCCCATGGCTGAATAGCTGAAGCTGAAGGCCAGCGTGGCGATGTTCATGAACGGATAGTTGAGGCTCGTCCCAAACTGCAGGCCGGTGAGAGGTCTGAAGTTCAAGCTTGCGCCCGCGCTCACCCCGCCCACGGACAACCCTCCGATGGAGATGTTCTCAAAGTCAAACAGGATCGGGGTCTTGGCCCCGCCCTCGATCGGTTCGACCAGGATGCCGCCCAACGTCGCTGTGCACGCCGGGTTCACCGAACCGGGCGCGGAGTGTTTCTTCACGGTGTTGGCCGCCAGCGTGGCGCAAAAGCCCGTGGTGCTGGTGATGGTGATGCCGCTGACAGTCTGGCCGGTCAGCGTGACGATGTCGCCGAAGCCAAAGCTCTGGCTTTGCGCAGGGTAGATCAACGGGCCGAAGTCCGCGCCGGGGTTGGGGAAATTCACGTCCTCGAACATCGCCAGGTTGGTGAGCGTGATGCCGGCGATGTTGAGGATGGTGGTCAGGCGTTTTTTGACGAACAACGGCTCGCCGGGCGGGATCACGACCACGTTGGGCTGGCTGTTGGCGTCCAGCACGGTTTCAAACGGGGTGGCGAACCACATCTCCGGGTGGATGGTCACCGCGCCCAGGTTGAAGACCTCCTGAATGATCAGGTGCTCGGGGCCCGCGATGCCGATGGCCGAGTCAATGGTCACGACCATGCCGCTGATCGTGATGTTCAGGTTCGTGATGGACTCGATGTCAAATGAGAGAAGCGTCCGTTCGCACGGCGTGTCGAGCTTGAAAATATCGATCACCGTACACGGGATGGGAAATGCATAGATATCCAAACGCGAACTGCCGTGGACCTGTCCAGCCGCCGGCACGGCTGCCAATCCCAAAGACACGCACAACAGCGCAAGAACAACCGGGGTCCTCCACCTAGCCATGTTTGGTAACCTCCTTACCAAGCCAACCTCTTTTCTTTTTTGCCTCAATTCCTCAAATGCCGTTGCGTCCAACGCGAAACGCACCGGCAATGCTCAAGCAACCTCGATTTGAATTTCGTCTGGAAATGATTGACAGCCGCGAATTCCTCATGCGCAGGCCGAACGATGGAGAGGAGCGTATATAAAACTTTATCCATAAGTTTTCACTTATATACGCCCTTGAAAAAAGGAGGACTTAGGGTTAAGATACAAAACGCCAGGGGGCTAACCCCTCACCAAGGATCAAATCCTTGCAATCAAAGAACCTGGCCGTTCTTCTGGGAGGTTAGCCCTCTGCTCCTTTTTATGAAGGCGTTATGAAATGCGCTGAAGTAGCTATCCCCTCCTTATTAACCGGGTTTGGATAACACGAAACGACAAATCAAACCGGCGAGACACTCGCATAAAACACAACCTGTTTTGCGTTGCGGGCTGCCTGGCAGCGCTCTCGACGGCCCGGGATGTAACCTATAATACACCGTAATAGTAATCAGAGTCAAGGGGTCCAATTTAAGACCGTTCACTCTGATTCCGTGAAAGGCTCTAAAAAAAGCTGAAGTATTCGGCATTTCCGAAGTGCATATGATGTAAAGAAGGTTTTTCCGCTTTCTGTCCCAACGCGACAGGTTTGGCAACGCTGACCACCAGCTGCCCGGCTTGCAGCGGAGCGCCCAGCCCCCGAATATAAAGGCTTACCATGAAATCCCTGCGCGTCAGCCGCCAAGGCGTGGTTGCCCACGTCACCCTGTCACGCCCCGAGGCGCACAACGCCTTCCACCCCCTCATGATTGCGGAGCTGACTGAAGTTTTCTCGCTGCTAGCCCAGGAGGCGCGTGTGCGCGCCGCCGTGCTCTGCGCCGAGGGACTCTCCTTCTCCGCAGGCGCCGACCTGGGCTGGATGCAGGAAAGCCTCACCTACACCCAAGAGCAAAACGAGGCGGACGCCCTGCGCATGGCCCGCATGTTCGAGACGATCGAAACCTTTCCCAAGCCGCTGGTGCTGCGCGTGCAGGGCGCGGCCCTGGGGGGCGGCGTGGGGCTGGTGGCCTGCGGGGACATCGTGGTGTCCTCCGAGAACGCGGTCTTCGGCCTGACCGAAGTGCGCTTAGGCATCATCCCCGCGGTGATTTCCCCCTACGTGGTGCGCAAAATCGGCGTGACCCAGGCCCGCCGATACTTCCTCAGCGGGGAGCGCTTCGATGCGCCCGCCGCGCAACGCCTGGGTCTGGTTCACCACGTGGTTCCGCCCGAGCAGCTGGACGCCGCCGTCGCAACTCAGCTGGACATGCTGCTGCAGGGCGGGCCGCAGGCGCAGGCACAGGTCAAGGAATTGATTCGCCTGGTCGCTCATCAGGACCCTCACGAAGTGACCGACGAGACGGCAAGGCGCATTGCGCGCGTGCGGGTGGGACCCGAAGCGCAGGAAGGCCTCAAGGCGTTCTTCGAAAAGCGCAAGCCCCGCTGGATCGAGCCCTCATGATGAGAAAAATCTTGATCGCCAACCGCGGCGAGATCGCGCGCCGCATCCTGCACACCTGCCGCGAGCGGGGGATCGCTTCAGTTGCGGTCCATTCTGAAATAGATCGCGATGCGCCCTTCGCCCGCGAGGCCGATGAAACCGTGGCGCTGGAGGGAACTTCGGCGCTTGAAACCTATCTCAACGTCGAAAAAATCATCGACGCCGCCAAACGGACGGGCGCGGACGCCGTTCACCCCGGCTACGGGTTCCTGTCGGAAAATGCGGCGTTTGCCCAAGCGGTCCAAGACGCTGGCTTGACCTGGATCGGCCCCTCGCCTCAGACCATCCTGCAGATGGGCTCCAAGGCGCGGGCCAGGGAGCTGGCGCAAAAGGCCGTCGTGCCCGTCGTGCCCGGCTTTCACGAAGCCGGGCAAAGCGCTTCGCAATTGTTGACGCAAGCCAAACAACTGGGTTTCCCCGTCTTGATCAAGGCGAGCGCCGGCGGCGGCGGCAAGGGCATGCGGGTGGTGGAAACCCCGCAGGGTTTCGTCGAAGCGCTCCAGGCTGCGCGGCGGGAGGCCAAAGGCGCCTTTGGCGACGATCACCTCATCGTCGAGAAATTTCTGAAAAATCCGCGCCACGTCGAGGTTCAGGTGTTCGGCGACGCGCACGGCAACGTAGTGCACCTGTTCGAGCGCGAGTGCTCGATCCAGCGCCGCCACCAGAAGATTTTGGAGGAAAGCCCCTCGTCCGCGCTGGACGAAGCTGCCCGCCAGGCCATCACCCAGGCCGCGGTGAAGCTGGCCCGTGCGGCGGACTACCAAAACGCCGGCACGGTGGAGTTCATCCTGGATGAATCGGGAAAGTTCTACTTCCTGGAGATGAACACGCGGCTGCAGGTCGAGCACCCCGTCACCGAGGGGGTCACGGGATTGGACCTGGTGGCGCTGCAACTGCGCGTGGCGGCGGGGGAGCCGTTGCCCTTCCGACAAGCGGACTTGACCCAACGCGGCCACGCCATCGAGGTGCGCGTGTACG
>DATCIV010000088.1:0-2768 GCA_036507575.1 Candidatus Bipolaricaulota bacterium
AGCCCAGCTTCTGCGCCTCGATCTCGCGCCGGCCCAGCGAGGTGAGCAGCGCCAGCGGCAGCTTCTTTCCCCGGGGCAGCTTGCGGATGGCTTGGGCCAGCGCGATCCCGTCCATCACCGGCATGTGCATGTCCAGGATAGCCAGGTCAAAAGCCTGCCCCGCCTGGAGCCATTTGAGCGCTTGCTTGGGCGACTGGGTCTCGCGCGACGTCATGCCCCACTTCCGGGTTTGCAGCACCAGGATCTTGCGGTTGGTGGGGTTGTCGTCCACGATCAGCACGCGCTTGCCGTCCAGTTCGGGCTGTGCCCCGCGCAGGTCGCGCCGGGCCTTGCGCGGTGCGGATTTGACTTGCTCTGCCAGGATGGTGAAGGAGAACGTGGAGCCTTTGCCGGCGATCCCTCGGCTCTGTGCCCACATTGTCCCGCCCATCATTTCGGTCAAGCGCCGGCTGATGGCCAGGCCCAGTCCCGTGCCTCCGTACTTGCGCGTGGTCGAGGAGTCCGCCTGGCTGAAGGATTGGAACAATCGCGCCATGCCTTCGGGCGAGATGCCGATGCCGGTGTCGCGCACGCTGAAGAGCACTTCGTGCTGCTGCTTACCGCGTTTCACCTCGAGCACGACCTCGCCCTTGTTGGTGAACTTGATCGCGTTGCTGAGCAGGTTCAGCAGGATCTGGCGCAGGCGGGTCACGTCGCCGCGCACGGCGACGGGCACGTCGTCGTCGATCAAGTAGGCCAAGTCCAATCCGCGGTCCACCGCGCGTCCGGCCACCAGGTCCAACGCCGTTTCCAGGCACTCGCGCAGATCGAAGGGCTGTTGCTCCAACTCCATCTTGCCGGCCTCGATCTTGCTGAAATCCAGGATGTCGTTGATGATGGTCAAGAGCGTATCGCTGGAGTTGCGGATCGTCTCGGCGTACTCGCGCTGCTCTTTCGTGAGATCGGTGTCCATGAGCAGCCCGCTCATGCCGATGACGGCGTTCATGGGGGTGCGGATCTCGTGGCTCATCGTCGCCAGGAACGCGCTCTTGGCTTCATTGGCGGCCTCGGCAAGCGCCTTGGCGTGCTGCGCCTCTGTAAACAGCTGTGCGTTTTGGACTGCGATCACGGCTTGGCGGGAAAGGTTTTTGATGAACTCCAATTCCGCCTCGATGAAGTCAGCGCCCTTGCCGGAACGCCACACGGCCATCAACCCTTTGAGCTCCTCGTTGGCAAGCAACGGGACTGCCAACACATGCTCGTCCGGTGAGGTTTGTGTGCCTTCGATGGTGATGGCGCGCGGATCGTTATCCACATCGTTGACGATCTCGCCGACTTTGTTCTGGGCGATGCTTCCCAAAATGCCGGCGCCGAGGCTGATTGTGTCGTTGCGGACCTTTTCGGCTTCCTCGCCAACGGCGGCGATGGCGCGGAACGTATCTTCATCGCCTTCAGGGAGAAACAGCGCGCTCAGGTCGCCGTTGAGCAGTTCCTTTGCGTGCTTGGCGATGCTTTCCAACACAGTCTGTGCATCGAGGCTTGCCGAGACCTCGCGGCCCACATCGGCCAGCGTGGCCATCTCGCGCGCGCGCCGCTGCGTTTCGGCGTGGAGCTGCGCGGTCTGGATGGCGGCGCCTGCATTGGCCGCGATCGTGGTGAGCAAGCGAAGATCGTCTTCGCTGAAGACGCCCTCTTGCTTCGTGCTCTGCACGCTCAACACGCCGATGGCTTGCTTGCCCGATTTGATCGGCACACCCAGATACGAAAGCGCCTCTTTGCCCACCAGCGCCGTGCCCAGTTGTGCCCGCCGCTGTCTGATATCCTTGTTGATGAGCAGCGGCTCGCCCGCCTGGATGATCCTGCTCGTCAGCCCTTCCCCGAACTTGAGGGGAGGGAACTCCTCGCCGAACTGGTACGGGAAGTTGATCAGGTTTGTTTGAGTGTCGAGCAACGCCACATAGGCAATGTCCGGACCAAAGATCTCGCTCATCTGCGCGCCAATGAGCTTGATCATGCTGTCCAGCTCGGTTTCGGCAACGAGCGCCTGGCTCACTGTGCTGATGGCGGAAAGCTCGGTCGCCCGTTGTTGTTCGGCATTGAACAGCCGTGCGTTCTCCAGCGCGATGCCCATGCTGCCGGCCAAGGTTTGTAGCAGGCGCACATCCGAGTCTGTGAATGCATGCTCATGCTTTAGGTTTTGCAGGCTGAAATAGCCATTGACCTGCTTGCCCGTCCCGAAAGGCACGAAGATCAACGATTTGGGTGCCTGAGTGCCTTCAATGGTGGTCAGTCCATATCGTTTTGATTCTTGAATGCTATTCTCGTTGATGACGACGGGCTGGCGGGTGGCGATGAGGTGTTTCACCATGGGGCTGAATGGGATCTTCTCATCATCAAACACGCGTTGACCTTCTTCCACGGCATAAGGCACCGCCGTGGTCTGCTTTTCATAATCGAACGAACCGATGATGAGCGTTTGCGCGCTGAACATGCTCTGGATCTTGTCACCGACCAAGTCGAAGATGGCCTGCATGTCCAGTTTCGACGCCAAGCCCTCCTGCACGCTGTTGATGATGGCAAGTTCAGCGGCGCGGTCTTCTGTGATCTTGAGCAGGCGCTGGGTCTCGTCGAAGAGGCGGGCGTTCTCGAGGGCCACGCTCATGCTGTTTGCAAGAGTGGTGAGCAGACGTTGATTGGATTCGTTAAAGGCATATTCTGTCGGATCTTCGAGGGCAATCACGCCGCTTACTTTTTTGGCCGTCAGTATCGGGACACCAAGCCAGGACCGT
>DATCIV010000089.1:0-5906 GCA_036507575.1 Candidatus Bipolaricaulota bacterium
TCACCCTGTACCGCGACAGCGTCACACAGACCCGCATTGTCTTGCTTGCCAAGGAGCCCTTGGAACAGGCAACCCTTTCCCTGGCCCTGCCCAATTGCCTGGCGCCCGTGGGCGCAGATCCAAAAACCACTTGGGAAGCCAGAGGCTTGGCAGTGGGCGAGCATACGTGGACTCAAGGATGGCGCCAAACCCGCACCAAGTGCGTCGGCAACGGAACCCTGTTGTATGCGGTCTCAAGCCGGTACTACGGCGACCGAGGCAGCATCCCATTTGACTGGGATATGGGTGAGCGATGACGCTTCCTGCCGCCCCAGCATTGCGATTGCGTTTGCCGCTGCAGTCGCTACTCGGATCAATTGCCCGTGCTCGCGGTGAAAAGGAGCATTCATGATCGAGGTGAGAGGGCTCAAAAAGTACTACGGACAGGACGACGCCATCAAGGCCGTGGACGGCGTCAGCTTCACCTGCCCCAACGGGAACATCACCGGCCTGCTCGGCCCAAACGGAGCCGGCAAAACCACGACCCTGCGCATGATCGCAGGGCTCATCAAGCCCAGGGAGGGCGCCGTGGTCGTGGACGGGCACGACCTATCTCAAGACGCCAATGCTGTGCGCAAGCTGCTCGGCGTACAGTCGGACATGAACGGCGTTTATCCCCGCCTGACCCCGCGCGAGCAGTTCCGCTATTACGGCCGCTTCTACGGACTCAAGGGCAAGGCGCTCGAGGATCGCGTGAGCTGGGCCATCGAGGAGTTCAAAATGCACGAGATCGCCGACCGGCGCGCCGAGGGCTTCAGCCGCGGACAGCGCCAGAAAATCGTGCTCGGTCGCGCCCTGGTGCACGACCCCGGGAACATCCTGATGGACGAGCCCACCAACGGCCTGGACGTGCTCGCCGTGCGCGACACGCGGGACACCATTCGCGCCATGAAGGACCAGGGGCGCTGCGTGCTGTTCAGCACCCACTACATGGACGAGGCCGAGCGGCTGTGCGACCACATCGCCATCATCGTCGAGGGGAAGATTGTAGCCTTCGGCACGCCATCCGAGCTGATGACGGCCACCGCCAAGGACAACCTGGAGGACGCGTTCGTCGCCCTGGCGGGTCCGCAGGCGTTGTCCCGCAGCGAATATGCAGCGAAGGGAGACTGAGTGCTCTCCAACATCACAAACATCTGGCGCAAGGAACTGATGGACACGATCCGCGACCGCAAGGCGTTTCGCCAGGCGCTGCTCATGCCGCTGTTCATCGGCATCTTCTACGCGGTCATTAACCCGTTGCTCACCTCGGTCGTCATGTCCAAAGCAAGCGATCCGGTCACGATGCCGGCGCAGGGCGTGGAGTATGCGGATGATCAGCTGGTCCAAGTGCTGAAGGGAGCGGGGATCACTCTCTTTGAGTATGAGGGGGATTTGCAGGCCGCAATCGCCGCAGGAAAAGAGTCTGCAGGGCTCATCATCCCGCAGGACTTTTCGACCAAGATCACAGCCGAACAGCCCGCAACGCTTCAGGTGTTGGTCAATCCCACCACGGGCGGTCCCTTCGGCGGCGGCAGTTTTTCATTGGAGCGCTTAGAGACCGCGCTGAACGCATATCAACGCGCGATCGCCGGGGCGCGCCTGCAGGTTCGCAATCTTGATCCAGGGTTGTTGTCGCCCATTACGCTGGAAACGCAAAACCTGTCCACGCCGGCTCAGCGCGCAGGCTTGTTCGCCAGCTTCATGCTGCCCATCCTGGTGGGGCTGCTCGTAGTCCAGGGCGGCCTGTTCATCGCCATCGACGTGACCGCCGGGGAAAAAGAGCGGCACACGCTGGAAGCGCTGCTGGTCACGCCCACCAGCGACCTGGAGATTTTTGGCGGAAAACTGGCAGCGGTGTTCACCATGTCCACGTTTCCGCTGGTATTGACGCTGCTTGGCTATTGGGCTGCAAGCAACTTGCTGCCGGCGTCCATGACGGAAGGGGCCGTGCTGCCGCTTTACGTCATCCTGGGCGCGATGGCCTTGACGTTGCCCGCCGCCCTGCTTGCCAACGTGGTGCTCATGATCATCAGCATCCGCACCAAAACCTACAAGGATGCCCAGCATGCGGTCGTACCGGTCAGCCTCACGGTGGTCTTCACCGCAATGGGCGGCGCGTTCTTCCCGCCGAGCGAGCAGATTTTCTATGCGGTGCCGGTGTACGGGACCTCGGCGTTGGTGGGGAAGCTTGCACTGGGAAGCGGCCTTTCTTTGGAAGCTATTGCACTCAGCCTGGTGGGAAGCCTGGGCTTTGCCGCGTTGGGGGTCGCGTTTGCGCTGAAGTTGTTCAACCGCGAGCGGCTGCTCTACAGCGCTTGACCCCGTCACGTCAAGAACGAGCCAGCCCAAGCAGCCCGGCGCTCTTAGCGGCGCGAACAGGAAACGGAAACGCGTCAGCCTCCGTTGCGAAAAAGGCCATCCGCTGCAAAAGTTGACATTTTCTGCCCAGAGCGCTATATAGAAAGAAGCGGTATTTCTCCAAAATCCTGTTCGCAAACCACCAAAGGAGGCCACACCCATGAAGCACTTCTGGAGCACGCTGAAGGCGCTGCCGGCGGTCGCCTTGGTCGCAGTCGTATTCGTGAACGTCAGCAGCGCCCACCCGCAGTTGTTGAATCTGGGCGCAGACTCAACGCCTGCGCCCAACGCCGTGGTCAAGCTCAGCCAGATGCCGGACCGCATCACCTTGATCTTCAATGAGGAACTCGTCCCCGAGCGCAGCTATATGGTGTTACAGCGCAACAAGGGCACGATCTTCGCCGACAAGGGAGATCACACCGTGGACCTCGACGTGGCCGATCGCAATGTGATGTGGGTCACGGTGGATAAAACGGTCATTGAACCCGGCTTGTACACCGTGCACTACATCGTCTTCAGCGGCCCCGATCGCGGCATCACGGTCGGCAAGTACGAGTTTGAAGTGGTGGCTGATTAAACGTTGACAGCCACAGGCCAACGCCCTATAACTAACCCATGAAGCGCAGCAGGATGCAGGTGCCAAAGCGCACCTTGGTCTTTTGCTTTTTGCTCTCCCTGCAATTCAATTCTGTGGCGGTGTTGTGTTTGCATTCGGTCTGCCATTGAGAGCTATCAGTCCTGTATTCGCCTGTTGTGCGCTGGTGACGCTTGCCACCTTCACGGTTCTTGCCCACGCAAGCTTCACGGGAAGCGATCCCCCCCCCGGCGCCGTATTGGAAGCGGCTCCTGAACAACTGGTCCTCAGTTTCACCGAAGCCGTGGAACTGGTCTTCAGCCGCGTGGTCATCTACGACAGCCAAGGACAAGAGCAAGCGCGCCCGCAACTAAGCTACTACACCCCGCCGCTGCAGGTGAAAGTTCCGCTCCAGCCGCTTCCTCCGGGAACGTACACGGTGGCCTGGAAGGTGACCTCGGCCGCGGACGGTCACGTGACCAAAGGCGCTTACTCCTTCTCTGTCGGCTCTCCCAGCGCAGGCAGCGGCGCAACGATTTCCACCAGCGAGTACGCCCCGGCCCCGGCAGGTCGAGTGGCTGTGCGCTGGTTGGGCTTTGCAGCGTTGTTCGTCTGGCTGGGCAGTGCTGCGTTCTACTTGTTGGTCGTTCAGCGTAGCACGTCGGTGACGATTCGCGCCCGCCTGTTGCGTTTGGTGCGCTGGAGCGCGTTTGCCGCTTTCGTTTGTGAAGGGTTCGATTTTGTCTATCAAGCCGCGCTGGTCGCCGAAAGCCCGTTTTGGCAGGGTTTGAACCCAACGCACTGGGCTCCCCTGCTCGGCGTGCGCTACGGTCAACTGGGGGCTTGGCGCATGGGGTTGAGTTTGCTGACCTGGCTGCTGACGCTGACGGGAGCTCCTTCACGCGGGAAAGCTTTGGCTTTCACGATCACGGCGGTCGGCCTGCTGGTGGGCCGTTCGCTGGTCGGCCACGGCGCGGCGCTGGGTGAGAATGCGGCGTGGGCGGTTGCTGCGGACGTGCTACACTTGACGGCCTTGAGCGTGTGGCTCGGAGGATTGCTTTCCATTCTATGGCTGTGGCCAAAGCTGAACCCCTCTCAGGCAGACCATCTCCAGATGTGGGCCCGCTGGCTGCCGCGCTTTTCCAACGTGGCGCTGACCTGCGCGCTGATCGTGGTGGGCACGGGCCTGTACAACACGTTTGCCCACATTCCGCGGTGGGATGTCTTGTGGACCACCGATTACGGGCGGTCGTTGTCGGCCAAGGTCCTCTTGCTGCTGCCGCTGCTCCTGCTTGCCGCCCCCAACTTGCTGTGGATCGTTCCGGCGTTGCGTCGCGCTTCAGGAACGACGCAGGTCGAGCAGAAAGCGGGACAGAAAGCCGCACAGCATCTGCGAAAATTCGTTGGACTTGAGGCGCTGCTTGCGGGTGTGATTTTGGTCTTTGGATCGTTGTTGACGTTGCTCTCCCCCGGGAGCGCCACGGGCACTCCCGCCCTTGTGCCGCCGTTTGCCCGAACTCAAAGCGTGGAATACGAAGGTCAAACCTACTCAGCCACGTTGCGGGTGGATCCCGCTCAAGTGGGACAAGGCAGAGTCCAGTTGAGCATTGCGGACTCCGCCGGCGCGGCCGTACAGGCTCAACGCGTGCAACTCAGGCTGGTGTACCTCAATCAGGATCTGGGCGGAACGCGCGTGACGCTAACACAACAGCCAGATGGAGCTTATGCACTTGACGGCTCGCTGTTCGGTTTTCCAGGGGTATGGAAGGTCCAAGCCCAAGCTCGCTTTGCCGGCAAGGCGAAAGATCTGGAGACCGAGTTTGATGTGAACATCGCCGATGCCCAAGGCAACCCGGGTCCGATTCCCCAGGGACTCAGCCCTGAACAACAGGCCGCCATCGAGCGCGGCAAGGCGATCTATCAAGAGCACTGCTTGGCCTGCCACGGCGAGACCGGCAAAGGCGACGGACCTGCAGCCGCAGCGCTGCCAATGCCGCCTGCAGACATTTCTGCGCACTTGATCCACCAGGAGCACGATGCATTGGTGGAGGTCATCAAGAACGGTTTTTCCACCGGCATGCCCGCCTTCGGCTCGACGCTGCAAGACCAGCAGATCGACGATTTGATCGACTACTTGCGCACCCTGGAGGAATCCGGCAGCGATTATTAGTACTCCAGATAAAGGTGGCCCTTTCTATCTTCCTGTAGGGCTGGCTGTGCCGGCCTCGCCTGCGCAGCTGGCCGCCCCGCAGAGCGGGCCCTACAAATCGCCGAGGCAATGGCTTATAGTTGGAGTCATGAGCGTGAACTATACCTTCAAGCCAGCTTATCGTGATCTTAAGAGAGCTCACATCCCCACCATGGAGGTTTACCAAAAGCTATACCAGCAGTCCGTTCAGGACAACGAGGGCTTCTGGGCAAAGCAAGCCGAGCGCTTGGTTTGGTCCAAGAAGTGGAATAAGGTACGCGATGTGGACTACGCCAAAGCCCATATCCGCTGGTTTGAAGGCGGTCAGCTCAACGTCTGCTACAACTGCCTGGATCGCCACGTCGAGGCCGGTCACGGAAGCCAGATCGCCCTCGTTTGGGAGGGCAACGACCCTGCTGAGGATCGGGAAATCACCTACCGACAGTTGCTCGACGAGGTCGCCGCCTTCGCCAATGCACTCAAAGCTCAAGGCGTGCACAAAGGCGACCGCGTCTGCATCTACTTGCAGATGATCCCGCAGCTTGCCGTCGCAATGCTTGCCTGCGCCCGCATTGGGGCGGTTCACTCCATCGTGTTCGGCGCCTTCTCGGCAAGCGCGCTGCGCGACCGCATCAACGATTCCCGGTGCAAGGTGCTCGTCACCCAGGACACCGGCGTGCGCGGGGCAAAGCACGACATCCCCATGAAGGCCAACGCCGATCAAGCCGTGTCTCAGTGTCCTTCCATAGAAAAGGTCATCGTGGT
>DATCIV010000090.1:0-3950 GCA_036507575.1 Candidatus Bipolaricaulota bacterium
TCCGCATCTTCCCGGACAAGCCGGTGTCCAAGAAGCCGGCGGAGGTGCGCATGGGCGGCGGGAAGGGGGACCCCGAGTTTTGGGTGGCAGTGGTCAAGCCGGGTCGCATCCTGTTTGAGTTCGACGGGGTGGACCTGGAGCGCGCCAAGGAGATCCACCGGCTGCTGGCCAACAAGCTGTCGATTCCCACGCACTTGCGCCTGCGACGCAGCCTAGGAGGAGAAGCATGAAGGCGGCCGAACTTCGCGACCTGCCCGGCCAGGAATTGGAGCAGAAACTGCAGGAGTTCAAGCGCGAGCTGTTCAACCTGCGGTTCCAGATCGCCACTCACCAGCAGGAGAACACCGCAGGCTTGAATCGCACGCGCCAGGACATCGCACGGGTCAAAACGGAACTGCGCCAGCGGCAGTTGCAGTCAGTGCGGGAGAAGAAGGAGTAAACATGGCGGGCAGTGATAAGATCGGCGTGGTGACCAGCGCCAAGTCGGCCAAGACGATCACCGTATTGGTGGAGACGCGCGCGCCCCATCCGCTTTACCAGAAGCTCATCAAGAAGCGCGCCAAGTTCTACGCGCACGATGAGCGGCGAGAGGCGAAGGAAGGCGACGTGGTCCGCATCGTGCAGACGAGGCCGTTGAGCAGGCTGAAGCGTTGGCGTTTGGTTGAAATTCTGAGGAAAAAGGAGTAGAACGCGCCTATGCTGGAGGGTGGAAACCGGAGACCGGATACTTGCCTCCAGGGTCTGCGGTCTCGGGTTTTCAACCTCCAAAGGCGGCTTGCGCGTTCGCTGAACATGATCCAACTGAGGACCTTGCTGAAGGTTGCGGACAACTCCGGCGCCAAAGAAATCCGTTGCTTTCACATCCAGCACCATGCGGATGATGCGGGCGGCCAGATTGGCGACATCGTCACCGGTTCCGTGCAGAAGCGCATCCCCAACAGCAGCATCGAAAAAGGCCAGATCGTCAAGGGCGTGATCGTGCGCACGCGCGGGGCGTACCGGCGCGAGGACGGTTCATACATCCGCTTTGACGACAACGCGGTGGTTCTGATCAACGAGAAGTTGGAGCCCATCGGCACCCGCATCTTCGGGCCGGTCCCCAGGGAATTGCGGCACAAGAACATGATCCGCATCCTGTCGCTGGCCCCCGAGGTGCTGTGAGGGCCGGTAAGGAGTCAGCATGCGAACGGTAAGAAAAGGTGATCAGGTGAAGGTGATCGCGGGCAACGAACGCGGCAAGGAAGGCGAGGTCTTGCAAGTCTTCGTGAAGCAGGATAGAATTCTCGTCCGAGGCATTAACTTCACCAAGCGACACCAGCGGCCCACCGCGCGGCAGCGCGAGGGGGGCATCATCGAGCGCGAAGGGTCCATACACATCTCCAACGTGCTGGTGATCTGTCCGGAATGCGACCGTCCCACTCGGGTTGGATTCAGACGCACGGAAGACGGCACCAAGATGCGCGTGTGCCGTCAGTGCGGAGAGGTATTTGATTGAGGCGATCATCATGCTGGCACAACGATTCAAACAGGAATTGATCCCGGCCCTCATGCAGGAATTGGGCTACTCAAACCCCATGCAGGTGCCACGCTTGGTCAAAGTGGTGGTCAACATGGGAGTGGGAGAGAAGGACAACCCCAAGGTGATGGAAGGGTGCGTGACGAATCTGGGGCGGATGACGGGGCAGCGCCCCGTGGTCACGCGCGCCAAGAAAAGCATCTCGGATTTCAAACTGGTGCAGGGGGACCCCATCGGCTGCAAGGTCACGCTGCGCAGCGCGCGGGCGTACGCCTTCGTGGAGAAGCTGTTCAGCCTGGTGTTGCCCGCCACGCGCGACTTCCGGGGCGTGAGTCCGGATGCCTTCGATGGGCGAGGCAATTACACGCTCGGACTCAAGGAGCAGTTGACGTTTCCGGAGATCTCTTACAACGAAGTGGTTAAAGTTCAGGGCATGGACATCACGATCGTGACCTCGGCCAGAAACGATCGCGAGGCCTACAGCCTGCTCAAAGCGCTGGGCTGCCCGTTTAGGAGTTGATCTATGGGTCGCAAAGCTTGGATGTACAAGGCGTCATTGCCTCCGAAGTTCTCCTCGCGCACGGTGCGCCGCTGCAGTCTGTGCGGTCGGCGGCACGCCTTCATGAGGGACTTTGGCGTCTGCCGGCTGTGTTTCCGCGAGCTGGCCAACAACGGGGAGATCCCCGGCGTGAAGAAAGCGAGTTGGTGACATGGACTTGATCGCAGACATGCTGACGCGCGTTCGAAATGCCAACCAGCGCTACCACAAGAGCGTGACCGTCTCCAGCTCGAAGCTGGTCAAGGCCATCGCCCAGGTGATGGTGGACCAAGGGTTCTTGCTGGGAGCGCAAGAACGCGCGCAGGAGGGCAACAAGAAGGTGCTGGAGCTGAAGCTCAAATACAAGGGCAAGCGCGGGCGGGAACGGGTGATTACGGGTCTCGAGCGCGTCAGCCGGCTCAGTTGTCGTGCGTACGCAAAAGCAGACCAGATGCCGGACGTGTTGAACGGCATGGGGATTTGCATCGTGTCGACGCCTCAGGGCATCTTCTCCGGCCACGAGGCGCGCAAGCGCCGCGTCGGCGGCGAGGTCCTGTGCAAGGTGTGGTGATATGTCGAAAATTGGAAAACTGCCCATCGCGTTTCCGGGCACCGTCAAGGTCAAGATCCATGAGAGCGTGGTGACCGTTGAAGGGCCCAAGGGCACGCTGCACCAGCGCTTTGAGCCGCAGTATGTGACGGTCCAGACCGAGGCGCAGCAGGTGCTGGTCAAGCGCCTCGACGACACCAAGGCGGCGCGCGCGCGCCACGGCCTTTACCGCAGCTTGATCGCCAACATGGTCAAAGGCGTGCAAGAGCACTACAAGAAGACCCTGGTGTTGATCGGGCTGGGCTACAAGGCCCAGGCGCAGGGCAACAAGGTCGTGGTTGACGTGGGCTTCGCCGAATCCAAAACCTACGTGCTGCCCGAAGGGGTGAAGGCCGAGGTGGCCAATCAAACCGAACTGACCCTGTCGGGCGCAGACAAACATAAGGTTGGACTTGCGGCCGCGGAGATTCGCATGATTCGCAAGCCCGAGCCCTACAACGGCACCGGCATTCGTTACAAGGACGAACGCGTGCGCCACAAGGCCGGCAAGCTGGCCGCCTAAGGAGGAGTCATGTCGATCATGAACCGCCAGGAGCGACTGCAGATGCGCCACCGCAGGGTGCGCGGCCGCGTCATGGGAACTCCGCAACGCTCCCGGCTCAGCGTGCACAAGAGCCTGCGCTACCTTTACGCTCAGATCATCGACGATGTGGCCGGCGTGACCTTGGTCAGCGCGTCCACCCTGGAGCCCGAGCTGCGGAAGAAACGCCTGGGCCCCAACCAAGCGGGGGCCAGGCAGCTCGGCGAATTGATCGCAAAGCGGGCGCAGGAAAAAGGGATCAAGGCCGTCGTGTTTGATCGCGGGGGCTATCTCTATCACGGCGTGGTGGCGGCACTTGCCGAGGCGGCGCGCAAGCACGGGTTGGAGTTTTAACGGAGGTATGCGTTGGCACAACAAAGGACGGACACCAGAACCAGGAGAGGCCCCGGACGCGGGCGCGGTCGGCGGCAGCCCGAGCGGCGCGAACCGGACGAGTTCGAAAGCGAAATCATCGACATTCGGCGCGTCAGCAAGGTGACCAAGGGCGGCAAGAACTTCAATTTTCGCGTGACCGCCGTCGTCGGAGATCGTCGCGGGCGCATCAGCGTGGGCAAGGGAAACGCGATCGAGATCCCGGCAGCCATGCAGAAAGCCGTTCGCGACGCCAAGAAGAACATGTTCCAGGTGCCCGTGGTGGAGGGATCTATTCCCCACCTCGTCAAGGGCAAGTTCAAAGCCGCCGTCGTGGTGTTGCGGCCGGCTTACGCGGGGACCGGCGTGATCGCAGGGCGCACGGTGGGCACGA
>DATCIV010000091.1:0-3722 GCA_036507575.1 Candidatus Bipolaricaulota bacterium
CAGAGCCATCGGCTTTGACGAATTCGTCCATGCACTGTCAAGCGGCTATCAACCCGAAGGCGACCGTCTGCGCCAGGATCACCTCTCCGCAGACGAAGCGCGCTGGTTGCGCGAACATCAAGAGAGTTTCCTGCTTTCCAAGCCTGCTTAGAACAGACCTTTGATCGTGCCGTGCTCGTCAATGTCTATGTCGAGCGCTGCCGGGTGTTGCGGCAGGCCCGGCATGGTGAGCACGTCGCCGGCAAGCGCCACGATGAAGCCTGCCCCAGCGGACGCGTAAAGGTCGTTGATGGTCAGCGTCCAGCCGGTCGGCGCCCCCTTGAGCGCGGAGTTGTCGCTGATGGAGTGATTCGTCTTGGCCATGCAGATCGGCACTTGGTCGAGTTTGAGCTTTTCCAAATTGGCAATTGCCCGTTTGGCTTTTGGCGCGTAGTCCACGTCCTTGGCGCCGTAGATCTTCTTGGCGATCGTCTCGATCTTGGCCGGGATCGATGCGCTGACCTCGTAAAGAGGCTTGTAGCGAGAGGGTTTTTCCTCCAGGGTCTGCACCACTGCTTCCGCCAGCGTAGCGCCGCCCGCACCGCCATGTGCCCAGACCTCCGAGACCGCGGCAAGCACGCCCAAAGACTTGCAATGCTTCAGCACCACGTTGACTTCTGCGTCGGTGTCCTCGGGCCTGCGGTTGATGGCGGCAACGGCCGGCACACCGAACAGTTGCACGTTGGCCAGGTGCTTGTCCAAGTTTGGGAAACCCTTTTCGATCGCCTGCACGTTCTCCGCCTTCAGCACGTCCTGCTTCACCGGCCACATGTTCAACCCGTGCATCTTGAGCGCACGCAACGACACCACGACCACGGCAGCAGAGGGTGTAAGCCCTCCCAGGCGACAGACGATATTGAAGAACTTCTCGGCGCCCAGATCGGCGCCAAACCCGGTTTCGGTCACCACGTAGTCCGCCAGCTTGAGGGCCAATCGATCGGCGATCAGCGTGTTGTGCCCGTGCGCGATGTTGGCAAACGGCCCGCCGTGGACAAACGCCGGCGTGTGCTCCAGCGTCTGCACGAGGTTCGGCTTGATGGCGTCTTTGAGCAGCAACGCCATGGCGCCTTGAGCGCCCAAATCCCTCGCGGTGACGGGTTTCCCATCCTTGGCGTAGGCAACGATGATCCTGCCAAGCCGTTCCTTGAGATCCAGGAAATCGCGCGACAAGCACAGGATGGCCATGATTTCGGAGGCGACGGTGATGATGAAACCGTCTTGGCGTGGGACGCCGTTGGCGCGCCCGCCCAAGCCCACCACGATGTCGCGCAGCGCGCGGTCGTTCATGTCTACGGCGCGCTTCCACGTCACGTTGTTGACGTCCATGCCCAGCGCGTTCCCGTGAAACAGGTGCGCGTCCAGCATCGCGGCAAGCAAACTGTGCGCTGCGGTGATGGCGTGCATGTCGCCGGTGAAGTGCAGGTTAATGTCCTCCATCGGCACGACCTGTGCGTGCCCGCCGCCGGCAGCCCCGCCCTTGACGCCGAAAACCGGCCCAAGCGACGGCTGGCGAATGGCGGTGAACGCCTTCTTGCCGATGTGGTTCAACGCTTGACCAAGTCCCACGGTGGTCACGGTTTTGCCCTCGCCCAGCGGCGTGGGCGTGATGGCCGTCACCAGGATCAGCTTGCCGTCGCGCTGTTTTTCCAAGCGTTTGAGCGCGCCGAGCTCCACCTTGGCCTTGTAATCGCCGAACAACTGCAGCTCCTCGCGCTTGAGGCCGGCTTTTTCTGCGATCTCCCAGATGGGCTTCAGTTTCGCCGCTTGTGCAATTTCAATGTCGGTTTTCATAGTACTCCTTCAGGCATTTATGTGAGTAAAGCATTCGTGCATTATCTAAAAGCGAGTCATCCTTAGCAACAGTTGTTGCTGAAGAAAACATAGATTTTCATATATTCTGTGCCAAAAGCTTACAGAGCGACTCCCAAAATGGGCTTCCATAGCTCATCGTCCACACGTCAAGGACGCGTGTCCCCCATGGTGTCCAAGGCCACTGCATCGCATCCCACTTTGAAGACAGATTTGGCTAGCGAGGAGTGCGTTAAGGAATCATCCATTGACATGCCCTTGCTGATGCTCATGCTTGGACCAACTCGATCAACGCCCCGAGCGTGCTCTTGGGATGCAGGAATGCCACCTGATGCCCGCCAAAGCCGAGGCGGGGCGCTTCATCCACCAACTTCATCCCTGCGATTCTAAGGCGATCGAGCTCGGCACGGATGTCTGTAACGTTGAAGGCCACATGGTGCAACCCCGGCCCGCGTTTCTCCAAAAAACTCTGCACCGCACCGGGCCCTAGCGGGGCAAGCAACTCCAGTTTGGCGCCGCCGGCATCCAGCATGCACACCTCGACGTTGAACGTTTCGACCTGACCCCGCGCGATGATGTGAAAACCCAGCAGACGATAGAGGTCGAGTGCCTCTTCGATCTTTTCCACCGCGATCCCGACGTGATCGAGCAGCATCAGAACGTGGACGGCTCTTGGTAGTGCCCGAATTGCTCACTCAATCGCGCACAGATCTCGCCCACCGTGGCATGAGCCTGCACGGCCTCAAGCAGGTGAGGCATCAAATTTTCATTGCCCACTGCTGCATCGCACAGAGAATCCAGCGCGCGCTGCCAAGCGCTGCCGTTGCGGGTCTTTCTCACCGCGTCCACCTGCTCGATCCGGCGCCGGTGCAGCGCATCGTCCACCTGATGCAGCTGGATCTCGTGCGTTGCGGGTTCCTGGTATTGGTTCACGCCCACCACGACACGCCGGCCCGTCTCGACTTGACGCTGCTTTTCGTAAGCGCTGCGCGCGATCTCGCGCTGCACGTAGCCGGATTCAATGGCTTGCAGCATCCCGCCCATCGTCTCGATCCTGTCGATCTCGGCAACCGCTCTGAACTCGAGCTCGTCCGTGAGTGCCTCGATGGCGTACGCCCCGCCGACGGGGTCCACCGTGTCGGCGGCGCCCGACTCCTCGGCGATGATCTGCTGCGCGCGCAGGGCCAGCGTCACCGCCCGCTCGCTGGGCAGGGCCAGGGCCTCGTCGAAGGAGTTGGTGTGCAGGCTCTGCGTGCCGCCCAGCACCGCGGCAAGCGCCTGCAGCGCCACGCGCACCACGTTGTTGAGCGGCTGCTGCGCCGCGAGGGTGGATCCGCCGGTTTGCGTGTGGAAGCGCAGCTTCCAGGAGTTTTCATTCTTCGCCTGGAAGCGGCCCTTCATCAGCTTGGCCCACATTCGCCTTGCCGCGCGGAACTTGGCGATCTCTTCGAGGAAGTGATTGTCGCTGGAGAAGAAGAAGCTGAGTTGTGCGGCGAAGGCGTCCACATCGAGGCCGCGCCCGAGCGCCGCTTCAACGTAGGTGATCGCGTTGGCCAGCGTGAAGGCAAGCTCCTGCACCGCCGTGGCGCCTGCTTCGCGCATGTGATACCCCGAGATGCTGATGGGGTTCCAGCGTGGCAGCGCCTGGGCGCAGTAGGCGATCACGTCCGTGGCCAGCCGCAACGAGAATTTTGGGGGAAAGATGTAGTTTTTGCGCGCGATGTACTCTTTCAAGATGTCGTTTTGCGTCGTTCCGGCGATGCGCTCATCAGGGACGCGCTGCTGGCGGGCCACCGCCAAGTACAGGGCTAGCAGCAAAGCCGCCGGGGCGTTGATCGTCATCGAGGTGGAGATGCTGCCCAGGTCAATGCCTT
>DATCIV010000092.1:0-4594 GCA_036507575.1 Candidatus Bipolaricaulota bacterium
AGTTCAAGCTCATCTGTGCGCGTCGTATCGCCATCTGATGCAGGCGGCACGCTCCATCCAGGAGCCGGCGTTGCGGCAATCCTTCTTAGACAACGACTTACTGCAAGAGCACGCTGCGATCGTGGCTGCCCATCGCAAGGCCGTCGCAGCGTCAGGGGAGGTGGACGTTGAAACGGCGAACGTTTCTTAAGGCGGCTGCAGGCGCGTTGGGCGTTGCCGGGTGGTGCGGTCCGACATGGGGGGCAGGCAGGCGCTTTGTGTTCTGGAACGCCTTGTTTGACTCCTACATCTATCGCAAGGAGTTCGTCCCGTGGTGGGACGAACAAATCAGGGTGGTGTTGCCCCCCTATATCGAGTCCGAGCCTTCCTCCGCGCTGCCCTATCCGACGCTTGAACAGCGCTTTCTCCTCAGCGCCTTCAGCGGCGAGCCGGACTTGATCGAGGGCGTGTTGGACCACGTGGCCAATTATCAGGCGAAAGGCTTCATCGAGCCCCTGACCGAGCGCTTTCAAGCCTGGGAGGAACAGGATCAGTACGTGCCAGCCATGTTGGATGCGCTCACGATCCAGGGACAACTGTGGGGACTGCCCTACATCGGCAACGGGCGCGCGTTGGTGTACCGCAAGAGCATTTTGGGCAAATACGGGCTCAGGGTTCCAGGCACTTGGGACGAATTGCTGGAGGCGGCGCGCACCATCACCGCCCATGAGCCCGACGTCAGCGGGTACATGATGACCACCAAGAAGGGGTTGATCCGCGGCTTTCAGGAGTTCATGTCCCATGTATTTCAATTCGCGGATCGCGTGTTCGCATATGAATCCGGCGCCTGGGAAGTCCAGCTTGACGTGGAACAGGTCACCCAGATCCTCGGATTGTACCGCGCTATGTTCGAAGGGGATCCGTCCCCGATTCCAAAGCTGCAACAGGGCAAGGCCGCGCTGACGATGGACCTGGAGTACAGCCTGGGGAAGGTCGCCATGATGCCCAACGGCCCCTACATCTTTGGCTGGCGATATCTGAGTGACTTTCAGCGGCAGCTGCTGGAGACGGACACGGGGATTGCGCCGTTGCCGATCCCGCCGCAGGGCCATGCGGGGACCTACCTGGAGGTCAAATCCGTGATGATCAACGGGTTCACCGATCTGAAGAGCGAGGCTTGGGAGGTGGCCAGGCTGTGGTCCGGCCGCGAGAGCGTCCTGCGCCACGTGTCCTTGACCGGGGATTTGCCCGCCCGCAAGGACGTCTTTGAGGGGCTCAAGGACCTGGTGGATGACGCCACGTTCAACTGGCAGCGCCAATGGTTTTCCATCCTGGACGACGCGCGAGCGCTGGACCCGCTGCCCCTGGCCGGCGTGCGCGATGCGACCTTCGATGCCATTCAGGAAGCCGTTTTCACCGCGGAACCCGTGGCCGATGTCGCTCAGCGGCTGCACGCGCAGATGGCTCTCCAGGCACAAAATTTCACAGCGCCGGTCGCCTGACGGACGGGTATCCATGGCGGTGAAGCTGCGCGCGCTCAAGACCGTGCGTTTTCGACGCGTTCACTGGAAGCGCGCGGCGTGGGCGTATGTCTTGCTCCTGCCGGCCCTCACGTGGCTTGCGGCGATGGTGCTGGTTCCGTCATTGAAGGCGGTGCTGGACAGCTTCACCGATCTGAGCTTCGGTCAAACCGGCAGCCCGCTGTGGACGGGGTTGGACAACTTCGCCCGTCTGTGGCGCGACCCGAAGTTCTGGAGCGCGCTGCAGCATTCCCTGGCGTTGACCGCGCTGGTGGTGCCGCTTGAGGTCGTGCTGGGGTTGTCGGTGGGATTGGTCCTGCGGCGGCCGCTGCCGGGGATTGCCGCTTGCCGTGCGCTGCTGCTGGTGGGTTGGGTGATTTCGACCGTGTCCCAGGTGATCTTGTTCGAGCGCCTGTTCAGCCCGGGAGACGGGTACGTGAATCAGTGGTTGCGCGCCATGGGGCTGAGCGGCTGGGCCCGCAACTGGTTTCAAGATCCTCAGTTTGCCTTCGGCATGGTGGCGGGGCTTCACGTGTGGCGGAACGCGCCGTTTTTTGCCGTCAATCTGCTGGCCGGCATGCTGGCCATTCCCAAGGAGCTCTACGAGTCGGCGCGGCTGGACGGCGCGAACGCCTGGAAGCTCTTGCTTCACGTCACCCTGCCCCAACTGCGCTGGATCATGCTGACGCTGGTGGTGGGGCACGTGATCTTCACCTTCACCGACTACACCCTGGTGGCCGTGAGCACGGGGGGCGGACCGGTGGACGTGACCGAGGTGCTTCCCCTGTATCTCTACAATCTGGCCTGGGGGCACCACCAACTGGGGCAGGCGTCGGCGGTCGGGTTGGTCATGTTCGCCGTGTTGGTGCTGTTCACGCTCGTGCTCATCCGCCTGCAATGGAGGGGACAACGATGAGGCGCGCCCTCTCCCTCGGCGGCGCTTACCTGTTCCTGGCGCTGATCATGGCCGCGCTGCTGCTGCCCTTTGGGCTCAGCCTGTGGGATTCCCTGCACCAGGAGGTTTCTCAACAAGAGCAAGGGTGGACGCTGCGCCACTATGCGCTGATCCTGGAGCGGCCCCTGCTGCTGCGAGCCCTGCTCAACTCGCTGCTGGTGGCGGTCGGATGCACGGCGCTGGTCGTGGTCAGCGCCAGTTTGGGCGCCTACGCCCTGCACCGCTTTGCCCCGCCCGGAACGAAAGCGGTGCTGGGCGGGATCCTGTCCTTGAAGATGTTCCCCTTGCTCTTGACCTTGATCCCGCTCTTTCATCTGCTTTGGCAGGCGGGTTTGCACAACCAGCTGTGGGGCATCCTGCTGGCGCAGGGCGCCTTCATCTTGCCCTTCACCTTCTGGCTGTCGTGGTCCTATTTCAGACAGATCCCGGTGGAGTTGTTTGAACTCGCCGAACTGGAGGGGGGATCGGCGTGGAGCGTCCTGTGGCGCGTGGCATGGCCCATGGTGGCTTCGGGGGTCGGGCTGGTGGCGTTTTACAGCTTTGTGTCGTCGTGGAACGATTATCTGGTGGCTTCGGTCGTGAACCAATCCCTGCGCAACAGCACGTTGCCCTTCGCGCTGGTGAACTTGATCGGCAGCGACCAGAGCGAGCCGAGGGTCGTGCTCGCCTTGAACAGCCTGCTCATGCTTCCTCCCCTGTTGTTCTACTGGTCCATGCAAAGGCATTTTCGCGCCGCCAGCCCCACGCTGGTGCAATAGAAAACCTGACGCGGCCGCACCGGACAAACAGGCGCATTTCTGCCGACCAGCTGGGCGTTTCACAGATTTTTCACAGGGCTCTATTATCCTCTATCCGGCAAAGTCAACGTGTTTGAGGTTTTTTCGGATTGGAGGAGCGAAACCCATTGTACTTCCGAAGTGCTAGGGGCTTGGTTTGCGGGTGAAGGAATAGAGAGAGGTGCCAGGGTTTTACCGCCGCTGCTTTACCTCCGGGCCGACGGTTTTTTGCCCAGTACCCCGAGGGATCCGGATCCCTGCCAAGCCCCTTCCGCTTCCATCTCGTCGGGAATCGTTATGAAAGAACACGTGAGAGAGTTTCAATTGGACCCTCATACCACGGTCCACATCGACTGGGCGAAGCTGCAGCATCTGACGCAGGACCTGAAGGGCGATGTGCCCCTCGGCCTGCTCGGCGGGCTCCTTGCCGGCGCGGCGGCAACGGCGGTGTGGGTCGCCGTCGCAGCGCTCACCGGCCAACCCTGCGCCTGGATGGCCGTGGGCGTCGGCGTGCTGGTGGGGCTGGGGGTGCGCGCCTTGGGCAGGGGCATCACCTCGGTTTTCGGCTTGATGGGCGCAGGCTTGGCGGTGCTCGCTTGCATCTCGGGGGATCTTTGTGCGACCCTCATCGTGGCAGCCGAGCAGTTGGATATGCCTTTCTCCCAATGGGTTGCAACGCTGGACGCCCGCGTCATTTTGGAGCTGTTGCAAGCGGGCTTCGGACCTTTAGATCTGTTGTTCTACGCCCTTGCCGTGTACCAGGGCTCGGACCAAGCCCTGCGGCGCATCAAGGATCGGGAGTTGGCCGTGTTGATTTGCAAGCCGTAAGTTCGTTGACCAGCTCCATTGCCATGACCGCACTTCCATTGCCTCGTTTTTGACAGCCGTTCTATGGATTTTCTACTGCCCCATCGCTTATCTTGAAACAGGGTTCCACGAAATCACTGTGCAGGGAAAGAGGTTCCCTTGTTCGTCTTCCTTCGACGTCTTCATCGATTGTTCTTGATGGTGGCGGGCTTTGCCCTTCTGCTTGCAGGCTGCAGCGGTTGGCCGGATCAGGCGCAGGGGCTTCAACAGGATGCAGGAGATGTGGCAGGTACGCTCGTCTTTGACGGGCGCGCCCGCACGTACCTGTTGCACCTGCCCCCGGCCTACGATGGGACGACGCTATTGCCGCTTGTGATCTTCCTCCACGGCGGGGGTGGCAACGCCGCGGGGGCCGTAGAACGCTATGGGTTGAGCGAGGAGGCTGATCAACAGGGCTTCATCGTCGTCTACCCCAACGGCACCGGGGTGCTGCGCGACCGCGTGCTCACCTGGAACGCGGGCCACTGCTGCGGCTACGCGCTGGAGCAGGACGTGAA
>DATCIV010000093.1:0-7035 GCA_036507575.1 Candidatus Bipolaricaulota bacterium
CTGACGCTGACCACTTCGATAGCGACGGCTCAAGGTAATCGAACCCTCGCCATCAATCAAACCAGCAAGGTAAGCTGCTTCGTCAGGTCGTAGCCTGCAAACTTGTTTGGCCATACTTTTTGATCGAACCCGCGTCCGAAAATGCATCCCCTCGGCATCTACAGGCTTAGCTTCGTGTTTTGCCCTAAGACCGGTCGCTCCCACGAAGCAGGATCAACCGGTCCGGTCCTCCTGAAGTGTCCCTCGCCAGCGGGAGGCGCGCGTGCAAGGTCAGCGCCTGTTGTCGACGTCCGCTCGGTTCCTTAGGCGCAGCAGGTTCCGGGGACGGCTCTCCCTTAGTTCAGGGAAGGAGCGGCAAACGCTAATTCGTTGCCGTTTATGGTGTGCTTGCCGTAGATTAAGGAGCGGACAAACGCGCTCCGCCTGCAGCCTCGCTTCAGCATTCCCGTCGAAGCCATGCACCCCCAGATGTCAAAGACCGTAAAGCGCATCAAGTATATCTGTGCGAGTTGGATTCGGCAATCTGTAGGGGCGAAGCATTTACCCCAAATGCTTCGCCCCTACCACCCCAAGTCCCTGCTTGCTCATCCTCTGGAAACGGCGTAAAATCCTCACATCCAGCAAGAACGGAGTCGGACTCGTATGCCCGAAACTGTAGCGCCGACGAATTTCATCAAGGCCATCATCGGAGAAGACCGCAAGCAGGGAAAACATGGCGGCCGCGTCCACACCCGCTTCCCGCCCGAGCCCAACGGCTATCTGCACCTTGGCCACGCCAAGTCCATCTGCCTCAACTTCGGACTTGCCGCCGAGTACGGAGGGAAGTGCAACCTGCGCTTCGACGACACCAACCCCACCAAGGAGGAAGTGGAGTACGTCGAGTCCATCATTCGCGACATCCGCTGGCTTGGCTTTGATTGGGAAGATCGGCTGTTTTACGCCTCCGACTACTTCGAGACCCTGTACGGGTTTGCGCTGAAGCTCATCGAGGCCGGCAAGGCCTACGTGGACGACCTCAGCGCCGAGGAGATTCGCACCTATCGCGGCACGCTGACCGACCCCGGCAAGGAAAGCGCCTATCGTACCCGCTCCGTTGAAGAAAACCTTACGCTATTTGAACACATGAGAGCCGGAAAATTCCCCGACGGCGCGCGCGTGCTGCGGGCCAAGATCGACATGGCTTCGCCCAACCTCAATCTGCGCGACCCGGTGATGTACCGCATCCTGCGCGCCTCGCACCACCGCACCGGCGACGCGTGGTGCATTTACCCCACCTACGACTGGGCGCACGGCCAGTCCGACGCCATCGAGGGCATCACGCACTCCATCTGCACCCTGGAGTTTGAGGACCATCGTCCGCTGTACGACTGGTTCCTGGAGCAGTTGGGCGTTCATCGCCCGCAGCAAATCGAGTTCGCCGGCCTGGCGCTGACGTATACGCTGTTCAGCAAGCGCAATCTGCGCCGGCTGGTGCAGGAAGGCCGCGTGCGCGGCTGGGACGATCCGCGCCTTCCGACCCTGTCCGCCGTGCGCCGTCGCGGCTTTCCGCCCGAGGCCATCCGCGAGTTCTGCGAGCGCGTCGGGGTCACCAAGTCCCCCGGGCGCGTGGAGATCTCTGCGCTGGAGAACTGCGTGCGCGATTACCTGAACAAGACCGCGCCGCGCGTGATGGCCGTGCTTCGACCTTTGAAGGTGGTCATCACCAACTACCCCGAAGGACAGGTGGAGGAACTGGAAGCCGTCAACAACCCGGAAGACCCCGGCCAGGGCACGCGCAAAGTCCCCTTCAGCCGGGAGCTCTACATTGAGCGAGACGATTTCATGGAAAGCCCTCCCAAGAAGTTCTTCCGGCTGGCTCCGGGTCAGGAAGTGCGGCTCAAGCACGCCTACTTCATCACCTGCCAGCGCGCGCTCAAGGACGAGGGCGGCAACGTGGTGGAGCTGCACTGCGCCTACGACCCCGCCACGCGCGGCGGCGAAGCCCCCGACGGCCGCCGGGTGCAGGGCACGCTGCACTGGGTTTCGGTGCCCCACGCGCTTAGAGCGCGCGTGCGCTTGTACGACTGCCTGTTCACCAAGGAAGACCCCGCCCATCTGGAAGAGGGCCAGGACCTGACCGCCGCCTTGAACCCTCGGGCCCTCGAAGAGCTCGCCAGCTGCTGCGTGGAGCCGGGGCTGCGCCAGGCTCCCGTCGGCGCCCGCTTCCAATTCCTGCGCCAGGGCTACTTCTGCGTGGACCCGGACAGCGCTTCGGGCGAGCTGGTGTTCAACCGCACGGTCTCGCTCAAGGACAGCTGGTCCAAAACCGCCAAGAGCCAGCAATAGCCATCGGCCGTTGCCGCAGTCGGCGTTGAGCGCGTACACTGCGTGGAGAACACCCTATGCACTTTCTGCGCACACTGCTCGCTTGGCGTTGGCTGATCCTGGGCTTGTTGCTGGGCGTGACGTTGTTGTTGCTGCCCACCCCACAAGGGTTGACGTCCGCGGGCCAACGCGCGCTTGCCATTGCCGCAGTGGCTGCTCTTTTCTTCATCACCGAGCCTTTTCCCCTGCCGGCGGTGGCCTTGCTGATCGCCGCGTTTCAAGTGTTGTTGGGCTTGGGCTCGGGCAACGAGGTGGCGCGTTCGTTCATGGGCGACTCGGTGTTCTTCATCATGGGCTCGCTGATGATCTCGGTGGCCCTGGTCAAGCAACGGCTGGATCGGCGCATCGCCTACGCCATCCTGCGCATGACGGGTCCCCATCTGCTGCGCATCTTGTTCGGGTTCACCGCCACCTCGGCGCTGCTGGCTTCGCTCATCGGCGAGCACACCGTGGCCGCCATGATGCTGCCGGTGGCGCTTGCCATCCTGCACCAGGCGCGCAAGGACGAACCACACCTCCCCAACCTCACCGCGCTGCTGCTGTTTTCGGTGGCCTACGGCGCCATGATCGCCGGCATCGGCACCCCCTCCGGCGGTGCGCGCAACGCCATCATGGTGGACTATTGGCAAAAGCAAGCGGGCGTCCAGGTCAGCTACCTCGATTGGATCGCCCACGCATATCCGCTGGTCCTGCTGCAAATCCCGGTGTTGATCGCCGTGTTGTGGTGGACGTTCCCCCCCGAGCTGAAGGATCTGCGCCGCGCGCTGGTGCGGTTGCGCCAGGAGGTGCATGGAGGAGGGAGGCTCACCGGCACGGATCTGCAAGTGATCGGGGTGTTCCTGCTGACCATGCTGGGCTGGATCGCCCTCAGCGGCCAGTGGGGGCTTGGAACCATCGCCATCATGGGCGCGGCCTTGTATCTGGCGTTGGGGCTGGTGCGCTGGGAGGACCTCAACAACGGCATGAACTGGGGCGTGGTGCTGTTGTACGCTTCGGCCATCTCGCTGGGCGTGCAGATGAAGCAGTCCGGGGCGGCCGATTGGCTTGCCCAGAATTTCCTGTCCGCGCTGTCCGTCCTGCACCTGGACCAGGGCATCGCCCTGTGGATCGCGTGGAGCCTGCTCACCGTGGTCGTAGCCCACACCATGAGCGCGGGCGCCAGCGTGGCCATGCTGGGCCCCATCGCCTTGCACGTGGCCGATCTGTCGGGCACCAGCGTGGTGACCATCGGGTTTATCACGGCCATTGGCTCGGCATTCTCGTACATGATGACGGTGGTGGCCCCGAGCGCTTCCATCGTGTATTCCAGCGGACTGCTGGCGGCCAGGGATTTCTGGAAGGCGGGCTCGCGCATGGTCGTGGCGTCGCTGTTGATCCTGTGGCTTGTGGCAAGCCTTTATTGGCCCTTGCTGGGGGGATAAGGTGTTTCGAAAAACGGTCATCGCCGTGTCCAACCTGCCCACCGCAAGTCAGTTCCTCCATTGGGGGGCTCAACTGACCCGCACGCTGCAAAGCGACCTCACGGTCCTATACGTCTCCCACACCAGCCACCTGGGCCCGCTGCACCTCAGCGTCACCGCCGAGAAGATGGCCGAGTGGGGCGTCGAGCCCCCCAGCTTCAGGCTGCTGCGCGAGGCGGAAGCCTTGTTGAAGGCGGAAGGGGCGTTGCAGCTCGACGAACGCGGGCAGGTCGTGATGCGCCACTCGTTCAAGGACATCGGCCAGGGCGTGGGGGAAGTTCACCTGAAAGGCATTCACCAGGAGGACATTCGCCTGCGCCTGCGCGAGGGGCCCGTGGTCGCCCAAGTGCTCAAAGAGGCGGAAGACCCCAGCTACGATCTGATCTTCATCGGCACGCGCGGCCAGCGCGGCTTGGGCCGCAACTTGCTGGGCAATGTGGCGCACGACGTGGCGCTGCGCGCCCCGTGCTCGGTGCTGGTGACCAAGAACCTGGACAAGGCCCGTGCCGTCCTCATCGGCGTCACGGATCGACCCAGCTCCGGGGAGGCAGTGGTTCAAGGGCTTGCCTTGGCCAAGGCGCTGGAGCTGCCCTTGCGCCTGATCGCCATCGCACCGCTGCCCCAGCATCGAACCCAAGCGCAAGCGCTGCTGGACGCCACCTTGCAGTTGATCGCGACCATGGACTACGAAGCGGAGGCGATATTGAAGGAAGGAGACCCTGCCAGGGCGCTCATCGAAACCGCCGGCGAGGACCACGTGCTGGCGTTGGGGCGCGCGCCCATGTCGCTGGTGCGAAAGGTCTTTCTGGGGGACATCTCCCAAAAAATCCTGGAGCGCGGACGCTGCTCCGTGTTCATCGCAGTCCCGCCGCGGCGCGGGCTCGGTGTCGAAGGGCCAGACCGCACGGTTACTCTCTAAGCCAGACCCACACGGTGGTTTTTTCCTTGGTCAACCCCACTTTGTCTTCACGAGCGAGCCAGCCGACGGCCATGTGGACCATGCGGTTGGGCGCATCGATTTGCCGCTCAAGGTTGCTCAAGCTGGATTTGCCGTTGTCCTTCAGAAACTGCCACACGCGACCCGCCGTCTCTCCGATCACCCAGGTTTCCCACATCGGCCGCCTCCTTGAAACCAGGAGTTTTTTAGTTCAGGTCTGATCATTTTACCAAGCCAACCCTTGACCCACCAGGCCCGTCGGCACATCACAACCCCGGTTATCCGCGTCATCCGCCGCCGGTCGACTTGACCAGCTTTTGATATACCTGCCGCCCGTCGCCGTGGTCGGGCAGGTTGCTTTGAGCTTGAGCAAGCCGTTCCAAAAACGGCGGCTCAAGGTCCACGTTCAAGGCCTCACGCGCCCACTGCAGCGCGCGGCAGGCGTGCCGCAGCACCTGGACGGTCTCGATGCGGGAAAGCTCTTCAAAAAACCAGGCGCAGCTGGTGAACATCAGCATGGCTTGGCGCTGCAGTTCCAGCAGCTTGAGCGCGGTGACCTGCTGCTCAGGTGAAAGCGGTCTTGCGCGATGACGGTTCAAGAAGCCTTCGACGCTGGACGTTGAGCGATCCAAGACCACGTCGATGTAGGCGTCTCGCGCGACCCATGGGTCCTTCAGCAGCGCGGCGCCCTGCTCCTCAAATCGCCGCGCCAACTCGTCTCGCAGCCAATCCAACGCCCCACGCAGCGGCGCGCGCCACGCCTGGGTCCATCCAGCTTGGCCCCCGACGGTGCAGCCGCAGTCCGCGCGCCAGCGCTCCACCCCGTGCGTGCAGCTCCACGAGGAGTTTTCCACAATCTCCACCTCGCGCGCAGGAGGGTGTTTTGCCAGAAATTCCCCGTAGTTGGTCAGGCGCGCCAAGCGCCTGGCCTCTACGTGGTGCAGCGCGTAGCTCAACGCCATCTCGCCGAAACGGTGGTGGTGGCCGAAGGTTTCCCCATCCGTGGCGAGGTGGACCAGTTGGGGTTTGCTCTGCTGCGCGTCGAACGCGCCCATCAGGCTTGCAATCAGGGCTTCTCCGTTTTCGAGCAAACGCTCGAAAGCCACCGCCCGCGCGAGCGGTCCGTGGTAGAAGAACAGGCAGATGCACAGGCCCGAAGGAAGTCGCAGCACGTACGGCGCGCAGGGGTCCACCCGGCCGCCAGAAACATCCTGCCAGTCCGCCGCACCCAGCGACCGCACGCGCTGGGCCTGGTGCGGGGCAAGCACGGTGAAGTTGATGCCCTGCTGCGCAAGCGCTTCCAGTGTTTTCAAATCCACCGCCGTCTCCGGCAGCCACATTCCCTCGGGTGCGCGGCCGAAGCGGCGCTCGAAATCGCGGATTCCCCATAGCACTTGAGTCCGCTTGTCGCGCGCGTTGGCTAGCGGCAGGATCATGTGGTTGTACCCTTGCGCCATGGCGTTGCCGTGCCCGCCGCAGCGGCGCGCGCTTTCCCGGTCCGCCTCCAGCAGCGCCTGATACGTCTTGGGGCTTCCCTTCTCCAGCCAGGACAACAAGGTGGGGCCGAAGTTGAAGCTCATGTGCGCGTAGTTATTGACCACATGGGCGATGTTCCCGTGCGCATCCAGGATGTGCGCGCCGGCGTTGGGGGCGTAGCACTCTGCCGTAATGCGCTCGTTCCAGTCGTGATAAGGGTGGGCCGACGCCTGGCGTTCGACCGCCTCAAGCCACGGGTTCTCCCTTGGAGGCTGGTAGAAGTGGCCGTGTATGCAGAGATAGCGCTCCATCAGACCTCGCGTTTGAAGAACACCACAGCCAGAGGGGGCAAGTTCACGAGCACCGAACAGGGCCTCCCGTGCCATGGAACCGCTTGAGTTTCGATGCGCTCATGGTGAAAGTGCCCGCTGCCGCCGTAGAGCTGCGCGTCGCTGCTCAGCACTTCCTGCCAACGACCGTCCCGCGCAGCGCCCAGGCGATAGTCGCGCCGGGGCACGGGCGTGAAGTTGCAGGCCACCAGCATCTCTTCGTTGAAAGAACCTTTGCGCAGGAAGCTGAGGGTGCTGCCCCCTGCGTCGTTGCAGTCGATCCACTCGAAGCCCGCCGGCTCGAAGTCCAGCTGCAAGGCCGGCTCCCGGCGATAGAGCCGGTTGAGGTCCTCCACCCAGCGGCGCATCCCGGCATGCGCGGGGAAGTCCAGCAGGCGCCAGTCCAGGCTTTCCTCGTGCTGCCACTCGCGCCACTCGGCCAGCTCCGCCCCCATGAACAACAGCTTCT
>DATCIV010000094.1:0-6760 GCA_036507575.1 Candidatus Bipolaricaulota bacterium
CGGTTAAAGGGACACTGTGGCGCAAGCGCCTGTCCCATCAGTGGGGTTTATTTTGCCAGGATCGGTTGGCGCTGTCCGGTTTGGTGATCTTGGGGCTGTTTATTGCGTTGGCGTTGCTCCAGGCGGCGTGGATGGCGATGGGAGTTCCCAAGATCTACGACCCCATCTACGGCTACGACTTTTCGCAAGCGCCCTTTTCTCCCCCAAACGCATCCCATTGGCTGGGCACCGATTCGCACGGGCGCGACGTGCTGAGCCAACTCATCTTCAGCGTGCGTTTCGAGCTGGTGGTGGCGCTGCTTGCCGCGCTGATCACCGTAGTGTTGGGCACGAGCATGGGCGTGGTCGCGGCGTATTACGCCGGCAGTTGGGCGGACGCACTGCTCATGCGGTTGTCCAAGATGTTCCTGGTGATCCCGCCGGTGGCCTTCATCTTCTTCTTGAGCAGACTTGGGGGCTTTAACCACTTGACCCTGGGACTGACCATTGGCGTGCTGGGCGGCGGCAAGGTGGCCATGATGATGAAGGCGCGCGCCCTGGAGATCACCGTTCAACCGTACATCTCGGCGGCCCGCATCGCCGGCGGAGGAAGCCTGCACATCCTGTGGCGTCACGTCATCCCCAACGTGATCCCCTTTGTATTCATGTTCGTGATGTTCATCGCCGTGATCGCGATCCTGGCCGAGGCGCTGCTGTCGTTCTTCGGCACGGGCTCGATGGACCAAGGACCTGGCGCCTTCATCCAGATGAGCTGGGGCTACATGCTTTTTCTGTCCTACTATCAGGGGTTCTTCAACGGGGGCAACGTGATCACGTATTGGTGGTTGGTCTTTCCAGCCGCCGCCGCCATCATGCTGTTTTGCTCGTCGCTTTATTTTGTAGGGCGCGGCTTCCATCGCATGGCCGACCCGTCAAGGACATTCGCATGATGCGCTTTCTGTTGCGCCGCCTGATGGATTTGCCTCTGACCGTGTTGCTGTTGGTGTCGCTGATCTGGGTGGTGCTGGAACTCCAGCCGGGAGAGTTCGCACAAGCCTACCTGGGAGGTGCGCTTTCGCCACAATATCGAGAGTTCCTCGCCGAAAAAATGGGTCTGGATGCTCCTGCATGGGAGCGCTATCTCATCTTCATCAAGAACGCCTTCACCGGCGAGCTGGGTGTCTCCCTGATCAACTTTCCCAAGCCGGTCTGGGACACGATCCTGGAGCTGCTGCCTCGCACCATGTCGCTGTTCTTTGCCTCGTTCTTCATCCAGTTGTTCGTGGGCTATTTCCTGGGCCAGCGGCTGGGCTGGCGCCAGGGCCGGGCGCTCGACCGCATCGGCACGGTGCTCTGCGCCCTGATGTGGTGCGTGTTCCTGCCGCTGCTCAGCTCCCTCATCATCTGGGTGTTCAACGGTGTGCTCAAGATCCTGCCCTATGCGCAATTCATTGATGTGTCGGTGGCGCGCAAATACCCCGACGTGGACCGCAACCTGACCCTGCTGGTCATCATGGGCGTTGCAGCGACGATGATGATCGTGCTGCTGCTGGTTCAGCGCCGCTTGAGGCGCCTGAACCGCCCTGGTGTAAAAGCGGGCGCCATGGCGCTGTTGCTGCTCGGCTGCGGCGGAGCTTTTTCGTTATGGCTCACCTTCACGCCGATGGGGCGCGTCGCTCTAAGCATCCTGCACCACATGGTCGCGCCGGTGCTGACGCTGACGCTGCTGGGCGCGGGGTTCTACGCGCTGCTCATGCGCGACAGCATGGTGCAAGCGACGAAAGAAGACTACGTCCAGTTGGCAAAGGCCAAGGGCCTGAAGGACCGCGTCGTGCGCCGCAGGCACGCGGCTCGCAACGCGATCCTGCCGCTGGCCACCAGCTTCCTGCTGGCCATGGCCTTTACGTTTGATTCAGCTGTGCTGGTGGAGAGCACGTTCTCATGGCCGGGGCTGGGCAACGCCCTGTTTCGCTCCCTAAGCGGCAGGGGAGATATGCCTGTGGCCGTGGGCATCATGATCTTCTTGATGGCGATCGCCTCCGTAGCTCACCTGTGTTTGGACGTGCTGTACGCCTACCTGGACCCGCGCATCAGAGACCGATATGCTGGGGTCAAGTGAAATGGCTCACCCAGGCTGAAGGGGTCGTATGCCTTCAGCGCGCGAGAAGTGCTTGAGGTCAAACGTATAGGCTTGGGCGATATCGTGTTGCTTCATCCAATGGACGTTGTAAGCATCAATGAAATCTACGTTTTTCTCCGCGTAAAGAAGAGCCGCCTGCAAGATCAAATCGGCATTTTCAACCCTTAATCCCGGCGTATTGACAATGGCCAAGACCTTTGCCTTCACCTCTTGCCGAGACAGCTGGTAATACGATTCCAAGGTCCACACGATCTCGGCAATGACTAGCACACTGGTTTGCAGCAGGATCTCTCCCGCCACTGCGCGTTGCAGTATTCGTCGAACGGCATTTGCTTGTGCGGGGTGATCGTTGGTGAGGAAGCGCAAGAACACGTTGGTATCGACAAAGTAGCGTTTCTTTTCAGATTCAACGGCCTGAGCGCTCATGATGATACAACCCTGTGGGTGCGACGTTTCTTGACTTGCTCGCGGACTTTTCCGAAATCCTCAGGCTTCCTCAGGGGGGGGACGCTTCCTTGAAGTTCGAGCAAGGAATCACTCAACTCTTGCAGCAGGACGTCTCCATCCTTACGGACAAAGACAACCCGATCCCCAGGCTTTAGACCCAAGTAGTCGCGAATTTCCTTGGGGATCGTTACCTGTCCTTTAACCGTCAGCTTCGAGAAAACCATCGTTCCTTACCTTTCTGTCAAAGTATTACCTGCCTTTCTTTATACTACTTCTGGCGAAAAGGTCAAGCCCCAGCAAGCGCTTTTGCCGAATCGGCGATACCCAAGTAAAATCCTTCTGCTGAGAAAGGACCCTGAATGAAACGCGCGTTGTTCTTAGGCAGATTTCAACCGTATCACCACGGCCACCACAGCGTGGTCGAGCGCATGGCCGTCGAGGCCGATGAGGCCATCATCGCCGTCGGCAGCGCGCAGTCGAGCCACAGCGCGGAAAACCCCTTCACCGCCGGCGAGCGCATCATGATGATCACGCGCGCCCTGGAAGGCCTTCCCGTCCCCTCGTACGTGCTGCCCATCGAGGACATCCAGCGCAACGCGCTGTACGCCTCCCACATCGTCTCGCTGACCCCGCCCTTTGAGGCGGTGTACTCCAACAATCCATTGATCAAAGAGCTGTTCCAAGCGGCGGGCTTCGAGGTACGCTCCTCCCCCTTCGTCGAGCGCGAACGCTATCAGGGAAGCCACATCCGCCAACAGATGCTGGAGGGCGAGCGTTGGCGTGAACTGGTTCCAAGCGCCGTGGCCCACGTCATCGACGAGATCGACGGCGCGCGGCGTTATCGGCGCATCCTCGAAGAGGCGGCGGTCAAGCTATGAGCGGTAAACCCTTGCTCTTTAACGTCCCCACCAAGGACAACCAGAAGCTGGCCCTGGCGCTTGCCAAGGTCAACGAGAACGCGACCCTCACCAGCTGGTGGTATTGCTCGAACATCAACGCCATCAACCGCATGCACATCAACGACCATGGGCCCGTGCACATCAAGATCGTCAGCAACCTGGCCTTGAAGCTGCTGCGGCTGCTGCGCGAGCACGGGGTGCAGGCCAGTGTCGTCAAGGACCACCAGTTGAGCGACGACGACGCCGAGGTGATCCTGTTCCTGGCGGTGTGCCTGCACGATCTGGGCCACATCGTGCATCGCCAGGACCACGAGCGCTTTTCGATCGGGCTTGCCACTGCCCTGCTGCCGGAGCTTTTGGACGGCATCTACGCCGGTCGCGAGCGGGCCATCGTGATGGCCGAGGTGCTCCACGCCATTTACGCGCACGACACCGAGGTAAAACCCTTCACCGTGGAGGCCGGGTGCCTGAAGGTGGCCGACGCGCTGGACATGGAGCAGGGCCGCGCGCGCATCCCCTTCTCGCTGGGCGAGCCCACCATCCACGCCGTCTCGGCCCTGGCCATCGACGAGGTGCAGGTGAGCAAGGGGCAGGAAATGCCCATCTGCATCCAGATCAAGATGAGCAACTCCGCCGGCATCTTCCAGCTGGACAACCTGCTCAAGAAGAAGGTGCAAGGCTCAGGGCTGGCCCAATACATCGAAATCCACGCCAACCTCGACGGCGCGGAGAAGAAGATCATGCAAAGCTACAAAATCTAGCAGGCGCAGACCTGTGTGTCTGCCCCAGGGCGAACACATGGGTTCGCCCCTACCAGCACGTAGGGCCCGTTGCGCAGGCCTGGCCGGCACAGCCGGCCCTACAAAGGAGACCCGATGTCGCAAGCCGCGTTGCGTTACGCCCAAGAGCACCGCACCCAAACCCTGGACGAACTCAAGGACTTGATCCGCATCCCCAGCGTCAGCACGCTGCCCGAGCATCGTGCAGATATGCTGGCCGCCGCACAGTGGCTGCTGGCCCACTGCAAGACCATCGGCTTGGAGCACGTCCAGCTGCTCAAGACGCAAGGCCACCCCTGCGTCTATGCCGACTGGCTCCACGCTCCCGGCAAGCCCACCGTGCTCGTCTACGGCCACTACGACGTGCAGCCGGTGGATCCCCTGAACGAATGGACCTCCCCGCCGTTTGAGCCCACGCTGCGCGGCGAAAACCTCGTCGCCCGCGGCGCCTCCGACGACAAAGGCCAGGTCTTCGTTCATCTCAAGGCGGTGCAGGCCCTGCTCAACACGGACGGGAAGCTGCCGGTCAACGTGAAATTCCTCATCGAGGGCGAGGAGGAGATCGGCAGCGCTCATCTGAGACCCGCGCTGGAGGCGCATCACACGCTGTTGCAGGCCGACGTCTGCGTCATCTCGGACGGGAACATCCTGTCCCCGACGCAGCCGTTGCTCGTCTACGGGTTGCGCGGACTGGTGTACAGCGAGATCGAGGTGCAGGGCCCCTCGGCCGACCTGCATTCGGGGCGCTACGGCGGCGCGGTGCACAACCCGATGCAGGCGCTGTGCGAGATCCTGGCCGCGCTGCACGACGGAAACGGCACGGTCACCATCCCCGGCTTCTACGACCGCGTCCGGAAGCTGCCCGCAGACGAGCTTCAGGCGATGAACCAGCTGCCCTTCAGCGATCGGGACTTCTTGCAGGAGATGGGCGCCCCCGCGCTGTGGGGCGAGCGCCAGTTCTCCGTGCTGGAGCGGGTGGGCGCGCGCCCGACCTTGGAGATCCACGGCATCCGCGGCGGCTTCACCGGCGAGGGGGCCAAGACCGTCATCCCGGCCAAAGCGCTTGCCAAGGTCAGCATGCGCTTGGTGGCGAACCAGTCCGGCGCCGAGATCGCCAAACTGTATGCAAACCACGTGCAGTCCATCGCGCCGCGCACGGTGAAGGTCCAGGTGCGCATCCTGCAGCACGCCGACCCGGCGCTCACCGAACGCGACCACCCCGCCACCCAGGCCGCCGCCAGGGCCTATGAAGCCAGCTTTGGCGCAAAACCCTGCTTCATGCTGGAGGGGGGCAGCATCCCGGTGGTCGAGATGCTGCAGAAGCGGTTCAAACTGCCCGTCGTGCTGATGGGCTTTGGCTTGCCCGACGACCGGCTGCACTCCCCCAATGAGAAATACCACCTGCCCACCTTTTATAAAGGTATTGATTGCTCCATCCATTTCCTCCAAGAAATGGGTAAAATAGGGGCGTGACACCCTTAGGCCCAACGTAAGGAGCGACACCATGAACAGGCGCTTACAACGTGCATGCGTTCTCGGCTTGATCTTTCTCATGGCAGCGCTGCCGGGCGCAGCGCAAGGCTTCCTGGGAGAAGGCCGTCAGTCCCCTTCCAACGGCTTGATCCAGGTCCAATGCGATCCCAACACCGACCCCGAGTGCAACCTGCCGCCGGACAACGGCGGCGATGAAGGCCAGCCGCCCGATGGCGGCCAGACGCCGCCCGCTCAGCGCGAGGGCCCGCTGGATCGAGACGCGGACGGCATTCCCGACGCACAGGACCAGTGCCCCACCGCCTGGGGGCAAAAACCCAACGGATGTCCCATCGGCGACGACAACGCCACCACGGGTTATGGCCAAACGGCCGCGCCTGCCCCTGCTGACACCTCCGCTTCCGCCTCAGGCGATCTGACCGGCGCATCGGGCTGTCTGGTCATCAACGAAGTCCTGTGGGCGGGAACGCGTTTCAGCAAGAACCACCATTACATCGAGCTGCGCAACCGCTGCACCGCAACGCTGCGCCTGGACGGGCTCAGGCTGCAACTGGTGGATAAGCCGCTCGACCCTCTGACCGTGCGGACCACCCTCCAGTTGCAAGGGACCATGAGCGCACAGGGATACTTCCTGCTCGTCAACAACGCGTTGGCCGTATCCGACGTTCAGCCGGACATGGTGGCCGATTTCCGGCTGCTCGAACAGGGCATGGCCGTGTTGCTCGTGGATGCCCTGGGCAACCGCATCAGCACCGCCAATGCGGGAAACCCCACGGAGGCGGCTTGGTTTGCGGGCCAGGCGCGCCGCGACGGCGACAGCTTCTCGATGGAGCGCAACGAAGGCGAGGACGCGCCGGACGAGCCGTCGGGCTGGCACACCAACGACGGGAAGACCCGGTTTGGGCTGGATGCGTTGGGCGACCCCATCAACGGCACGCCCGGGCATCCCAACTCCCCGACCCCCGAGGGAAGGTGATGACCATGGTTGCGAAATCCTTCATGCTCGCCGTCGGCCTGTTGCTGGT
>DATCIV010000095.1:0-8279 GCA_036507575.1 Candidatus Bipolaricaulota bacterium
GTGAGCGCGCTCAACGGGGCGATTCACTTTTTGGCCTACGGGCTTGGCATGACGCTGATGGTGCTGGCCCTGTCCCTTGTGATGGCCTTCTCCAAGCAGGCGATCCGGCGGTACCTCCCCTCCGTGATGCGCTGGATGCAGCCGCTGGGCGCGTGGGTCCTCATCGGCGCCGGCGGCTATCTAATCTATTACAACTTAGTGTATTCAGGGGTGCTGGACTAGTTCAGCCCGCCAGGGACAATGCCCCCACGCTGAGCAACGTTACCAGTGCGCCGGCGATCAGCACGCCAAGCGCGATCAGGGGCAGCGCGACGCGAAAGGGCACCCCGAACAGCACCGCGCCCAGGCACCCGCTCCACGCCCCTGTCGCCGGCAGCGGCACCGCCACGAACAGCACCAAGGCCACCGCCCCCCAGCGCTCGAAGGCTTTCGAGTGCGCGTGGCGCGTGCGTTGGATCCACCAGTCCACGGCGGGCTGGAGCCACGGTACGCCGGCGGCAAACGCCAGCAGCTTCTCCAAGCCCAGCAACAGCAGGGGCACGGGCAGCACGTTTCCCAACACCGACAGGCAATAGGCGGAAAAGGGATCGAAGCCGTATTGAAACAGCGCAAGCGGAATCGCGCCGCGCAGCTCCAACACGGGGCTGGCCGCCACGACGAGCACGACGAGGGCTTGCACCATGCTTTGTCAGTGTAAGGGCAGCTCGTTATACTGACAACGCTTCAAGAGAGGGACAGCCATGAACAACGCAGCACCTTCCGATAAGAGAAACAAAAAAACCCTGATCGTCCGGGGTTTGAATGCGCTTGGCATCCCCACCGCCGCGCGCGCGGAGTGGCTGCTGGGCTGGGTGCAGACCCTGGCGATCGCAGGGCTCTTGGCCTGGGTCGTGCTGACCTTCGTCGTGATCCGCATGACGGTTCCCACCGGCTCGATGGAGCCTACCATCCCTGTGGGCACCAGCTTCTTCGTGGACAAAATCTCCTTCTTCTTCAGAGACCCGCACCCTGGAGACATCGTGGTGTTTTGGAAATCGGACCAGGGCGGCGTGCGCGAACGGTTGGTCAAGCGACTGGTCGCCGTGGGCGGCCAGAGCGTCCAGATCAAGGACTGTGCTGATGAAAACCGCGAGTGCGCCGTGTACGTGGACGACCAGAAGCTCTCCGGCCCCCCGTTCGAGCGCGCCTATGCTCAAGGCGGGCAGATGGGCGATCAGCGCTGGATCGTCCCCGAAGGCCATTTTTTCGTGCTGGGGGACAACTCGCCCATCAGCCAGGACAGCCGCTACTGGGGATTCGTCCCGCGCCAGGACCTGATCGGGGAGCCGTTCCTGCGGGTGCTGCCGTTGGAGTCGCTGGGCTTCATGAACGGCTATTTCGGCAGCCCGCGGTGAAGACAGATGTCCCCTGAAAAGGCAGACTGGATCATGCCCATGCGCCCTGCAATTCCCGTGGAAAAGGCCCCAAGTGAGCGTTGCCGTTCCACCTTCGTCCTCACCCGCGACCTGCCCATGCCTTACGCTCCAAGGGAAAGGAGACTCTATGCTCGGTCGGACGGCAAACATCGCGCTTCTGGCTTTTGCCCTGGCTTTCCCGTTGCTGGCTTTGCTGTTGCTTGCGGCATGGAGCCTGGCACTGCCCTGAGCGTAAGCGCTGGAGTGATGACGTTTTGAAGCGCCCTTCTGCGTGGCCTTTGTTGATGATCCTGGTGGTGATCGGCACGGGCTTCGTCCTGCTTGTGTTTCACGACCGCATCCGCCAGGCCGAAGCGCAGGTGGCCCAAGTCCAGCAAACGTTCCAATCCCAACACACGCGCATGCTGGAGTTGGAGCAGAGGGTGGACCAGCTGAGCGAGCAAATGTCCCCGCTGCTGCAGCGCCTGGCGCAGCTCGATCAGGGGCAAACGGAACAGACGCTGCGGGCGCAGGGGGTTTCCGATGAGCTGCAGGTGTTGAGAAGCTCGATCCCCACCCAATTGCCCCAACGGAACGACGACCTGTCCGAGACCTTTCAATGGGTGATCTCGATCAGCGCGCTGATGTTCGCGCTGTTTGAGTTCATCTTGCAGTGAAACGCTCCCCCGCGCTATAATCAAACCCGCTGCGGGCGTAGCTCAGCGGTAGAGTACTGGCTTCCCAAGCCAGGTGTCGCGGGTTCAAATCCCGTCGCCCGCTCCACCCGCCTCGCCGCGCAATGCGCCTCTCGATGGTTTGATGGGTTTTTGACCCCGTTTCTATGGAGCGCGCTCCGTTGGAGCGCTAAGATCGAGGCGTAGAGGAGGCGCGATGAAGAAACAAGCGCTCTTGATGCTGCTGGCGCTTGCCCTGGTGTACCCGGGCAACGCGCAGGACGATCGGCAGGGCCTGGTGCCCATGCTGGAGCGATTCGTCACCCAGCTGGATCTGGCCATTCAGCAGGCCGCCTTCGGCGCTTCCGCGGTGACGGTCGAGGAGGCGCGCGTACAGTCCCGCCAAGTGCTCAACCTGGCCGTGGGCGAGGGGGACGCCAGCTTCGATTCAGCCATCCCCCGGCTGGGGGACGGCGTGGGGTTGAACAACTACGCGCGTCGCCTGCTGCGCTTCGTCGAGGAGATCCCCGAGCTGCGCGAGTACAAGGTGACGGCGGGGAACATCGCCTTCTTCAGCCAGGCCGCAAGTGAATTGCTCAAAGCGTCCTTCCGCATCCAAAACGCCGAAGAGCTGCGCCGTCAGATCCACATCGCCCAAGGGTTGCTGCTGGCCGCCCGGGGTGCGCCGGGCGACCTGCCCAGCGAGGGCGGCGTGCGCACGATCCTGGCGCTGTTCCCCGAGTAAGGCCCGAAGCCGCTCGTCACTGCAGCAGCTTGGCCACCACCTGGCGCACGGCGTTGCCGTCGGCCTGGCCCTTCAGCTTGCCCATGGCCGCCCCCATCACCTGACCCAGGTTGGGCTTGCCCGCCGCGCTCAAGCCGGCGATGATCTGACTCACCACCGCTTCGATCTCCTGCGGCGATAGCTGCTTGGGCATATAGGTCTGCAGGATGTGCAGCTCCTGGGTTTCCTTGTCCACCAGGTCTTTTCGCCCGCCGGCTTGATAGGCCTCGATCGCCTCGCGCCGCTTTTTCACTTCCCTTTGGAGCACCGCGGCCAGATCGGCGTCGGTGAACTCCCCCTGCTTTTCCACCTCTGCATGGGTCAAGGCGGCAAGCAGCGTGCGCAGGGTCTCCCGTTTGATCACGTCCCCCGCCTTCATCGCCGCCTGCAGGTCTTTCTGAAGCCGGTCTCTGAACTCCATCCTATCTCCTTTACGGTGTGCTTCCCTCTCCCCCTCATCCCGGCCTTCTCCCGCGAGGGGAGAAGAGGAAAAGCGAAGGGGTCAAGCATACGCCGAGATCCCGGTCAAGGCTTCTCCCAGCACCAGGGTGTGGATGTCGTGCGTGCCCTCGTAGGTGTACACGGTTTCCAAATTGAGCATGTGCCGGATGGCCTGATAGTCGTAGGTGATGCCGTTGGCCCCCAGAATGTCGCGCGTCAGGCGCGCGCACTCCAGGGCCATGGCCACGTTGTTGCGCTTGGCAAGCGACACCTGGGCGTGGTGGAGCGTGCCCTGGTCCTTCAACTGCCCCAGGCGCAGGCACAGCAGCTGTCCCTTGGTGAGCTCGGTCAGCATGTGGGCCAGCTTGGCCTGCACAAGCTGAAACGAGCCGATCGGCTTGTTGAATTGGATGCGGCTCTTGCTGTAAGCGACCGCCTCATCCAGGCACGCCATCGCCGCGCCAAGCACGCCCCAGGCGATGCCGTAGCGCGCCTGGGTCAGGCAGCTCAAGGGGGACTTAAGGCCCTTGCTGCCGGGGAGCAGGTTTTGCTCAGGGATGCGGCAGTCGGCAAAGCCCAGCTCGGCCGTGTCCGAGGCCCGCATCGAGGCCTTGTGCTCGATCTTGCTCGCGCTGTACCCCGGCATGCCGCGCTACACCAGGAAGCCGCGGACGCCCTCCACGGCCCTGGCCCACACCACGGCCACGTCGGCGATCGTGCCGTTGGTGATCCAGGCCTTGCTCCCGTTGATTACCCATCCTTTCCCGTCCTTGACCGCGCGGGTCTTCATCCCGCCGGGGTCGGAGCCGTGCTCGGCCTCGGTCAAGCCGAAGCACCCGACGGCTTCCCCCGCGGCGAGTTTGGGCAACCATTTCTTCTTCTGATCCTCCGAGCCGAACGCGTGGATGGGGTACATCACCAGGGCGCCCTGCACCGAGGCGAAGCTGCGCACCCCCGAATCCCCGCGCTCCAGCTCCTGCATGATCAGGCCGTAGGCGACGTTGTCGATGCCGGCGCAGCCGTAGCCCTGAAGGTTGGCCCCCAACACCCCTTGCCGCCCCATCTCCCGGATGAGGGCGGTGGGAAAATGCCCTTGCTCGTAGGCCTCGACGATGACGGGCAAGACGGATTCGTCCACGAACGCGCGCACGCTCTTGCGCATCATGCGCTGCTCTTCGCTGAGCAGCTCGTCCACGTTGTAAAAATCCAGCCCTTTGAACGCCATGGAAGTCCTTTCCCAGTCTCACTCGAATCATGATTTAACACGGATTGCCATTGTAAGCGGGCTCCCGCACAACCACAACGCCTGCGCGCCGCACGCTAGGCGGGCTCATCCAAGGCGTCGGAAACGTCCGCAAACCCTTGCGCCGCAGGTTGGGGAGGTCTGGTGCGCTGGCCTACCTCGGCGAACTGCAGCGCGTGCAGCGCCGCGTACAGCCCCCCCTTGGCAAGCAGTGCCTGGTGCGTGCCCTGTTCCGCAAGCCCCCCCTGGCTCAGGACCAAGATCTGATCGGCATCCTGGATGGTGGACAGGCGATGGGCGATCACGATCGAGGTGCGTCCGTGCAGGATTTTTTTCAACGATTCCTGGATGAGCTGCTCCGTCTGCGAGTCGATGTTGGCAGTGGCCTCGTCCAGGATGAGGACCTTGGGGTCGAAGGCCACCGCCCGCGCAAAGGCAAGCAACTGGCGCTGCCCGGCCGAGAGGGTGGACCCGCGCTCGGTGACCTCGGCGCCGTAGCCTCCCGGCAGCTGCTGCACGAACCCGTCCGCGCGCACGAAGCGGGCGGCCTCTTGAGCCCGTTCGGGGGACATGTCCTGCGACTGCAGGCGGATGTTGCCCAGCACGTCGCCTGAGAACAGGAACACGTCCTGCAGCACCACGGCCGTCTGCGCGCGCAGGAACGCAAGGTCCAGCTCGCGGATGTCCACGCCGTCGAGCAGGATCTGGCCGCGCTGCACGTCGTACAGCCGCTGCAACAGGCTGATGATGGTGGTTTTACCCGAGCCCGTGGGGCCCACGATGGCCGCGGTCCGGCCCGGCTCCACCTCGAAAGAGATGCCCTTCAAGACCCAATCCTGGTCGTGATACGCGAACCACACGTCGCGAAACTCGATGCGACCCCGCACGCGCTCGAGCGTTTTGCCCTTGCCGCGGTCTTCCTGCTCCTCTCCCAGCAACAGGAAGATGCGCTCCGAGGAGGCCATCGCCCCCTGCAGGATGTTGAACTTCTCGGACAGGTCGTTGATGGGCTGGAACAGCATGCGCACGTAGCTGATGAAGGCCACCAGCGCCCCCAGCGTGAGCGCCTCCTGCACCACCTGCCCGCCGCCGTACCAGATGATCAACGCCACCGCGATCGAGCTGATGAAGTTGATGAGCGGGTTGAACACGGCGAAGGTGACGGTCTGGCGCATCTCGGCCTGGTACTTGGCCTGGTTGATCTGCGAGAACTGCTCGTGGTTGTGGGCCTCCTGGGCGAAGAGGTGGATGATGCGCATGCCGGAGATGTTCTCCTGCAGGAAGGCGTTCAGCATCGCGATGCGCCGGCGCACCTCGCGAAAGGCCTGACGGGCGTATCTGCGGAAGAAGTACGTGATCAGCCCCAGCACCGGCGTCAGCAGCAGGATCAGGGCCGTCAGGCGCCAGTTGAGCAGCAGCATGATGACGACGATGCCCGCGATCAGGAACACGTCGCGAAACAGGTTCACCAGCACCGCCGTGTACATCTCGTTGATGGCGGACACGTCGTTGGTGGCCCGCGTCACCAGCCGGCCCACCGGGTTGCGGTCGAAGAACGCGATCGGCAGCCGCAGCAGGTGCGCGAAGATCTCCCTGCGCATGTCGTCCATGATGCGCTGGCCGGTGTACTGCAACACGTACACCTGGGCGAAGCTCAAGAGCAAATTCAAGGCAAGCACGATCACAAACACCATCCCCAGCCAGCTCACCCCGTAAACGTCCCCGGCGCGCAACTGCAGCCGCTCCTGCAGGCTCAGTTGCGACAGGGCCTCCGCTTGCGCGTAGTAGATGCCGTGCGGCGAGCGCTCGAACACCTCGGGGTGCGCGGCGGCCAGGCGCTGGTGCGCCGCGCTGTCCGCTGCGCCCAGCACGACGTAGCGCGCTTGAGACATGGCGCCGACGGCTTCCCATGCGTCGCGCAGCGGCGCGGGGATGGCGTTGACGTCGATCAGGAAATCGCCTTCTTCCAAGGGCACCGCCTGCGACAGCGCAAGCGTGGACGGGGTGGAGCGGTCCAGTTTCGCTGCCTCCACCATCACGTACGGCGGGATGATGTAGTGGTCGATCGCGGTCTTGGTGACGTAGGGCAAGCTCAGGTCCAGGCCCGTCACCGCAAGCACCAGCGCCACCGCGAGCGCAAACAGCCCGCGGTAGGGTTTGACGTAGCGCAGCAGGCGGCGCATCAGGCCGGCGTCGTAGGCCTTGCCGAGGTTCTCTTCCTCCCAGTGATACTCACTCATGGGAGTCCTCCGAGCTCAGCGGACCCACGGTGCTTGAGGCCACCTGCAAGTGGGGGTTGCGCTCCAGCAACGACCGGGCGATCAACTGCAGCGCGCGCTTGACCCCGAAGGTGGGCCGCGGATACCCGATGGCGGCGGGCTTGAGCAGCAGCCCGCCGTCGTGCACAATCAGCTGGATGGCCAGGCTCTGGGTGAAGGCGCCCTCCTTGACCCAGACGCACAACAGCCCCTCGTGGGGGTTGACCCCTTGGAACGCCGACTCCAGCTTGATCACCAGTTCAACCCCCTGATGCACCTGGCGCCAGCATTGGGGGGTGAGCCCTGGCAGCAGCGCCTCAAGCGGCGCCTGTCCGATCATCCTAACGTTGGGCATCTGCTCCACCTTCTCCGCCTGGGGTGATTCCAAAGGGGTGGCCTGCGCCTTGCGCCATACAAAGTAGTGGATGGGCTGGCCTTGTTCCAGCGCTTTGCCCTCGTACTTGGTCCGAAAACGTCCGGGCAGCTGCTGCACTGCGGCCGTGGAAAACTGCGAGCGCAGCGCCGTCTGCCCCCCCAGCACCCGCTCGATCCAGCGGGCGTAATCGGCCACGTCCGTGACCACGCTCAGCTGTCCCCCCACGGTCAGGCGGGTGGTCAGCAAGCGAACGAACTCGGGCTGGATCAAGCGCCGCCCGCGATGGCGCACCTTGTGCCATGGATCGGGAAAGTTGATGCAGATGCTGTGCGCGGACTCGGGCGCAAACAGGTGCTCCAGCTGCCAGGCCGCATCGCCTTCCAACGCGCCCACGTTCTGCAGCGCCTGCCGCTGCGCGCCCCGCACCAGGCGCTGGATCGATCCCCACGAGCGTTCGATGCCCACGTGGTTGCACGCGGGGTTCTCATGCGCCAGGTTCAACAGATAGGCGCCGTTGCCGAAACCGATCTCCAGCGCCAGCGATCCCGCTTGCGGGAAGATCGCGCTCCAGTCCAAAGGCCAGTCCAGCTGAGGCCACGGAATCAGGTAACGGGCCAGGGCCTGGCTCAAGGTTGGGGTATTCACGGTGGTCCTGGCCGATCGGGCGAAGCGCGCTCTGGCCAGACTGACAATCAAGCGACCCTTTAACACCCACAGTGACCCACGTACCGTTGCTCCCTTCCGGGCCTGGCGGGGTTGGCAGGTATGTGCCGCAAAGGACTCGATCGCAGCCTGGTCAGAGCCGCTTCGCTCCATCGGCAGTGGCGGAGAGAGAGGGATTTGAACCCTCGACACCTTTGGGGTGCACACGCTCTCCAGGCGTGCTCCTTAGGCCGCTCGGACACCTCTCCGGAAAAGGCCCTCATTTTAAGAAACGGCCTTGTTGACTGCAAACCGGCGAGGCCATCCCGCGCAAGGGAAAATCACTCCTCCTGCAACGGCCTTTGCCGCCCTTGTTTGCGCAGGCTGCGCTCGCGTTTCTCAACCAGGCGCCGCCGACGGGACGCAGCGGAGGGCGCCGTGGCCCTGCGCGCCTTGACGGGTTGCAA
>DATCIV010000096.1:0-4644 GCA_036507575.1 Candidatus Bipolaricaulota bacterium
CAAAACCTTGAGCGTGGTGGTGGTCCCGCTGATCGGCGTGATCTTGACCCACTATGGCGCCCACGTTCAGCGGGAAAGCACGGTCAACGTCGCCGGGTTAATGGCGTGGGGATTGGGTGCAGCGGCGGGCTTGCTGACGCCCGCAGACTGGCCCAGCGCCGTGGTCGGCATCCTGGTTGCCGCGCTCACTTACCTGGTCTTGACCAAAGCCCGATTCAAGCGGTTCAACCGCCAAGAAGGAGCGATTTCTCATGAACCCTAAGACCTTGCTCATCCAGCACGCGAGCGCATTGGCGACGCTGGATGAGCCCCAAGGATTTGTGCGCGACGGCTACGTCATCATCGAAGAGGGGTTCATCGCAGCGGTAGGGATGGGCACGCCGCCGCGCACCCCGGTGAGCGAAGTCCTTGACGCCTCGGACATGCTCGTGCTGCCGGGGTTGATCAACACCCACCATCACTTGTACCAAACGCTCACGCGCGCCGTGCCGGACGTGATGAACTGCGGACTGTTCGACTGGCTCAAGAAACTCTATCCACGCTGGGCCGGACTGGACGATGAAGCGATTTACATCAGCACGCAGCTTGGCATGGCCGAGCTGATGCTCTCCGGCTGCACGACGACCACGGACCATCACTACGTCTTTCCCCGGCGCGCGCTGCAAGGGATTGACGTGCAGATTCAGGCTGCGCAGCAGATCGGGATGCGCTTTCACCCCACGCGCGGGAGCATGTCGCTGAGCGCCAAGGACGGCGGCCTGCCCCCCGACTCCGTGGTCCAGGACGAGGAGACGATCCTGAAGGAAAGCGAACGGTTGATCAAGCAATACCACGACCCCAAGCCGGGAGCGATGGTGCGCGTGGCCTTGGCCCCTTGCTCGCCGTTTTCGGTGACGAAATCGCTCATGGATGAGACGGCCGCGCTGGCTCGGCGCCACAACGTGCGCCTGCACACGCACTTGGCGGAGACGCTCGACGAGGAAAGGTACTGCCTGGAAGTCTATGGGCTACGACCCACCGACTTGCTGGAGGAGGTGGGCTGGATGGACGAGCGCGTCTGGCTGGCGCATGGGATCCACTTCAACGACTCGGAGATCGAGCGGTTGGGCAAGTGCAAGGTCTCCATCGCCCATTGCCCCAGCTCGAATGCGCGATTGGGATCGGGTCTCATTCCCCTGAAGCAGTTGCTGGACGCGGGCGTCCACGTGGGTTTGGGCGTGGATGGCAGCGCTTCCAACGACGCCTCCAACATGCTCTTGGAGTTGCGCCTGGCGCTGTTCTTGCAGCGGGTGTTCCACGGCCCTGCCGCTTTGCAGGTTGCCGACGTCCTGCGCATGGCCACCCTTGGGAGTGCGGCTTGCCTGGGCCGTGAGGATGTGGGGTCCATCGAGGTGGGGAAGGCGGCCGATCTGGCGCTGTTCGATCTTGGCGCCATGGAGTACGCAGGCGCACACGATCCGCTGGGCGCGCTGGTCCTGTGCGCGCCGACGCGGGTGCACACGTTGATCATCGGGGGCAAGGTCGTGGTGAAGGACCGCCAATTGCTCACGATTGACTTGCAGGCGCTGGCTCGCCGGCATCGCCAGAAAGCCAAAGAACTGCTCAAGGTGGCCCGATAAAGGCTATTTTCCCACGCAGAACTTTGAGAAGATTCGCTCGATCACGGCTTCGCCCGCGTTCTCCCCCGTGAGTTCGCCCAACGCTTCGAGTGCATCTTGGACCTCCGCAGCCACCAAGTCCAGCGTGCCGCCAGCGCAAGCGGTGTCGTGCGCACGCTGCAGCAACTCCCTGGCTCGCTGCAGCAGATCCCTTTCGCGAACATCCAGCAAGAATGCGTCTTCGTGAGCGGGCAGCCCGCCCCACACCCGGCGCACCAGCGCCGCCTTCAACTGCTCCACGCCCGCTCCCGTTTGCGCCGAGATGACCATTGTCTGCTCGGGGTCCAGCTTGAGCTCGCTCAACGCGGATGGAGGGCTTGTCGCATGGGGCAGGTCTGCTTTGTTGAGCAATGCGAAATACGGTTTGCCTGCGACGAGGTCTAGGATCGCGCGGTCCTCCTGCGTGATCGGCGAGCTCAAGTCGAGCAGCACCAGCCCCAAATCGGCGCGCGACAGCGCAGCGCGCGCGCGCTCCATGCCCAGCCGCTCGACCTCATCGGCGCTCTTTCGCAGGCCCGCCGTGTCCACCAAACGAAACGGCACCCCGTCGATTTCGAGCAGCTCTTCCAACGTATCCCGGGTGGTGCCGGGGACAGGCGTAACCAGAGCGCGATCGGCCTGCAGCAGCGTGTTGAGCAACGTGGATTTGCCCACGTTGGGCCGGCCCACGATCGCGATGGAAGTCCCCTGTCGCAGGATGCGGCCGTCCTTGCCCCGCGCCAACACGGACTCCACCTGCGCAAGCGCGGATGCCAAGCTCGCTTCCAAGGTCGCGCGTGGCAGGGCGTCTTCCTCGTATTCAGGGTAATCCAGCCCGACGCCCACGCCTGCCAGCAGCTCGAGCAGCTGTTCGCGAACGTGTTGCAATGGCCGCGTGAATTTGCCTTCCAGGCGATCCAAGGCGTACGCCGCGGACAGCGCCGTCTTGGCTTGGATCAACTCGAGCACCGCCTGGGCTTGGTCCAGGCTCAAGCGGCCGTTCAGATAGGCGCGCAGGGTGAACTCCCCCGGGCGAGCCATGCGAGCCCCGCACGCCAGGGTGGCTTCGAGGATGGACCTCAGGATGACCGGGCTGCCATGCGCCTGCACTTCGACCACGTCCTCGCGCGTATAGCTTTGCGGCCGGCGCATCACGGCCACCAACACCTCATCCAGAGCCACACCTCGGTACGCGAGTCTGCCATGATGCAGGGTGTGGCTGGGGACTTGTTCGAGGTGCACGGCGCGACTGGCCACAAACAACTGCGCGGCAATTGAGATGGCCGCAGGCCCGCTCAACCTGACGATGCCGATGCCCGCCTCCCCAGGAGCCGTGGCGATAGCAGCGATGGTGTCTTCCACAAAGGGCATAGCCCCATGATAAGGAAAAAAGACAAAAGGCGGAAACCTTTGCAGGTTCCCGCCTAGGATGTCTAGAAGTCGGAGAATAAGGCAGCTACCCCAGCTCGCCGCATTCTCCGTTCTTTCTCTCGGTGATGGCCAGTATAGGAAGGTCCAGGTGCAATCAAAAGGGAAAAAGGGTGGAGAATCAGTGAAAATTTTCCATCTAGCACACCGCCAGCGTGATTTTCGTAGGGCTGGCCCTGCCAGCCATGGCCCGCAAAGCGAGCCCTACTTCGCTTGATGCGGAGCGGGAGCTTGGATTATGAAGCGCGGGGCTTTTGAGCCACCGGCTCGATGACCACCCCGCGCTCGATGTCGCCCCGGCTGAACGTGCGCACTGCTTTTGAGCTTTCCAGCACTTCGTGGACGATCTTGCGCTCCCAGGCCGTCATGGGCTCCATGAGCACGGCCTTGCCCTGGTCTTGCGCCTGTTGGGCAAGCTGCCGAGCCAGTTGCTGCAGCTCCTCGGTGCGCCGCTGGCGGAAGTTGGACACGTCGGCTTCCACGCGCACTTCCTCCCTCACCGTGCGGCGCACGCACAGCTCGACCAGGTGCTCCAACGATTGGATCACGGCGCCTTCGCGACTGGCAAATGCGGCGCTTTGCGTGATGTGAACCCGCACGTTTTTTTCCTTGCGCCGCACGTCCACCTGCGCGGTGGGTTCGATGAAGCGAAGCAGCTCATTCAGGTACCCCTCGACCGCATGGATCACGGGGTCGGCTACGTCCTGCGGCTCGGCGTGGCCCTTTGCCTCGTTCATGCAGCCTCGTCTTCCGGTTCCTGCTCAACGGCGACCGGCGCGGGCTTCTTCTGGGCGATCTCCCAGTTGATGATGGCCTGCTGCAGCACCTGGATGACCGTGGTCAGGAAGTAGTACAGCCATAGCCCCGAAGGAAAATCCTTGAGGAAGAACGCCATCATCAGGGGGAACAGCCACATCAGCATCTGGTTCTGGCCGGTGGCGGCCGCTTGCGGCGTCAGTTTGGTCTGCAGCACCATGGCCACTGCGGTCAAGCCCACCAGGATGAAATACGGGTCCGGCTGGCTCAGGTCGCCCATCCACAGGAAACCCGGCGAGAAGTGGATGGATTCGGCGCTGTACAAGATGGTGCGCCACAGGATGATCAGGATGGGGATTTGCAGCAGGCTCGGCAAACAGCCGCTCAAGGGATTGACGCCTTCGCGCTGGTAGAGCTCCATGGTCTTCTTGTTCAGCTTCTCGCGATTTTCTCTGGCTCGCGATTGCATCTCACCCAAGTCCATGTCTTTATGGGTCTTGCGCAGCTCCGCCAAGCCCGGATAGCGCTCGCGCAAGCGCATCATTTTGGGCTGGACCGCCCGCATCTTGGCCATGGAGTGGAATTGCTGGCGCAGCATGGGAAACAGGATCACGCGGGTCAATAGCGTGAAGATGATGATGGCCCAGCCGTAGTTGCCCAATTGCGCGTACAGCCAATCCAGAAACCTGATCATGGGGATGAGGAATTGACTGAACGTCCCGGCCCCCGCCACTTCTCCCAGCCCCGAGTGTTCCATCAGCACGTACTTCCAGCGGCCTGAGTACAACAGGAACGAATGCTCCCAGGTTTCACCAGGGTTCAA
>DATCIV010000097.1:0-2754 GCA_036507575.1 Candidatus Bipolaricaulota bacterium
GCTGGCCGGAGCCGTGCTGGCGTTCGCCCGCGCGCTGGGCGAGTTCGGGGCCACGGTGATGGTCAGCGGCAACCTGAGGCTGCGCACCCAGACCGGCCCGCTGTACATCTTCGCGCAGTTCGAGGCGGGCAACCTGGAGGCGGCCAACGCGGTGGCCGCGGTGCTTGCGGCCTTTTCGTTCGTGCTGTTCTTCAGCATGCTGCGGCTGACGCGCCGTCGCGGGAGGGCGGACTGATGTCCATCCGCTTGGAAAATCTGAGCAAGCGCTTCGGCCACACCTTGGTCGTGAACCACGTGACCTTGGAGGTGGCGGATGGAGAGTTGTTCATCCTGCTGGGGGGCAGCGGCAGCGGCAAGAGCACGATCCTGCGCCTGATCGCGGGCCTGCTTTCCCCAAACGCCGGGCGCATCGTGCTGGACGGGCGGGACGTGACCGCGCTTGCGCCCCAGGCGCGCGGGGTGGGCTTTGTGTTCCAGAACTACTCGATCTTCCGCCACATGACGGCGTGGCAGAACATCGAGTTCGGTCTGCGCATCCGCAAGACCCCGTCCGCCGAGCGGGCCGCCCGTGTGCAGGAGCTGCTGGACCTGGTGGGGCTGACCGGGCTCGGCCAGCGCTACGCCGATCAGCTGTCGGGAGGCCAGCAGCAGCGGGTGGCCCTTGCCCGCGCGCTGGCGTATCGGCCCGCGGTGCTGCTGTTGGATGAGCCCTTCGGCGCGCTCGACGTGAAGATCCGCGCCCAGATGCGCGAGAGCCTCAAGCAGATTCAGCGCCACTTGAAGGTCACCACGCTGCTGGTGACCCACGATCAGGAAGAAGCCTTCGAGCTTGCGGATCGCATCGGCGTGATCGAGCACGGCAGCCTGTGGGAGGTCGGCCCGCCTCAGGAGCTCTACCATCGCCCGCGCACGGAGTTCGTCGCCACCTTCGTCGGCGGGGGCAACGTGTTGGTGGGCCGCGCCAAGGGCGGCCGGATCGCGTTGGGTTCCATCGATTTGCCCATGCCGGCCGGCGCGCCTGCCCATGAAGAGGACAGCCCGGTCCGCATCCTGTTCCGGCCCGAGAGCGTGGTGGTGCAACCCGAACCTCTTGATGCCCAAGCAGGCGTGTTCCCCTTGGGCCAGGGCCAAGCGTGCGAACGCGTGTTTGCGGGCGCATTGCAGCGCCTGCGTTTGACGATGGAGGGCCTCAGGGGCGTGCGCCCCTTGAGCCCGCTGCCGACGTTCGGCCAGGCGACCACGCAGCTGGAAGCGACGCTGCCCGGCGAACTGGACGCGCGCTCGTTCGCCCCCGGAACGCCGCTGTGGGTGGGCATCAGGCGCTATCACGTGCTGGATTCCACCGGGATGAAGATGTTGATCTGCGCCCAAGCGGCCCCCGACGGGGATGCGGCAATCGAGGTGGGATGCCAGCTGGCCACCGCCGCAAGCGATCCGGTCATGCTGCTGTCCACGGCGCCCTCGGCACAGGCGCTGGCTCCGGCGCGCGAGCGCTTGGAAACGCTTCGCCAGCGCTGGCTGGAGCGGTTGCCGCGCCTGGAGGCGCGCGCCAGGCAGGGCGAGTGGTCCACGGAAATCCTGCTCCATGCGCAGGAGGGCCACTACGAGCTGGTGGTGCTCGAGCGATCCGCGGGCCAAGCCGGCTTGGACGCCACGGCGCTGCAATTGCTGGAGATGGCAGAGGTGCCGGTGTTGTTGGTGGCTCAGCCGCACAGGAGCTTTGCGCGCGTGCTCGTCTGCACCGCCGCAGGCGAGCCAGGCAAGGCCGACGTGCGCTTCGGCGGGCGGCTTGCCAAGCGCATCGGAGCCTCAGTGACCTTGCTGCACGTGCAGCGCGAGGGCGCATCCTCCGAAGAGGCGCACCGCGCCCAGCGCCACCTGGAACAGGCCAAGTCCTCGCTGCAAGCCTTGGGCGTGCAAGCCGAAGCGCTGGTGCAACGGGAGCCCGCGGTGCACCACATCCTGGACACCGCCGAGCAGGGGAAGTACGACCTGATCGTGATCGGCGCCCCGGCCCCTCGCAGCGGGCGCCCCATGCGCGAGGCAGACCTGGCCACCCCGATCGTGGCGGGTACGCTGCTGCCGGTGCTCATCGTCCCCATGGCGGAGTAAGATGTGATAGAATGTGAGGTGCTCAATATGAACATCAAAATCATGAAGTCCACCATGCAAAAGGCCTTTGCGCGCCTGACGGTGGAAGAGCGCCTGGAACTGGTCCAAGCCCGCATGCCCAGCTGACTGGACACGCTCTTCTCCGGCCTGGAGGCCGAGGACGCGCAGAAGTTGGCCGACGCGCTCAAGCCGTTGATGACGTCCAACGTGGACCGCCAGGCGCAACGGAGCGCCAACCCCACCAAAGAAACCGCCCCGTGCTGACCGTAGCACCACCCCGGGCGTGGCCCGGGCGCAAACTGGTTGCACCTTATCTGATGCGAAGCGGGGGAAGGTGAGGGGATGGGGGCCAAAGTCGCGGTTCAATGAAACAAGCGTATTACTCGGCCGACAGCGACTTGATGTAGGTGACCAGCGCATCGAGCTCCGCCTGGCTCAAGGGGTATGACGGCATGATGCCGGCAAAGCCCTGCACGACCTTGACGTTGGGCTGGGTGATGGATTCGGACAAATACGCCTCGTCCACGGCGATCGTCGTGCCGTCGATTAGCGTCTCGGTTTTGCCGAACAGGCCCAGCCAACTGGGGCCCGCGCCAGCAGCGCCGTCCACCGTGTGGCAGGCCAGGCACCCTTGCGCGCTGG